>DYQZ01000042.1 GCA_020719005.1 Candidatus Omnitrophus sp. | reverse complement strand
CCCTCCACCTATGTTCCGGCGCGTAATATTATTTTCCTGAGTTTTGCGGCGTCATTTGCCGAGGCGGTTGGCGCAGGTGTTATTTTTATCGGAGCGAATGCGGTCGATTATTCGGGGTATCCGGATTGTCGGCCTGATTTCTTTAAAGCTTTTTCCGGGGCGCTTAAAAAAGGGATGAAGGTCGGTGTTGAGGGGCATGCGCTTCGCATTGAGACGCCGCTTCTCTGTCTTACTAAAGCCGGGATCATCCGTCTTGGGCTTCGGTTGGGTGTACCTTATGGAAAGACGTGGTCTTGTTACAATGGAGTAACGCGTCCGTGCGGTGTGTGTGACAGTTGCCGTTTGCGTGTTAAAGGGTTCAACGAGGTTGGTGTATCAGATCCGGTGGAGAAAAGATGAAAGCAAAAGTTGTTGAAGTATTTCGTTCGGTCCAAGGTGAGGGAAAGTATATTGGCGCCGCCCAGGTGTTTGTGCGTTTTGCCGGATGCAACCTGAACTGTTCGTGGTGTGATGCCTCACATGCACGCGACATGAACGCGCCCGGACTTTTGGAATACACGCCTGAAGACCTGTGGGTCAAGGTTGAGAAGTTATGGATGGGGTGTCATTCGGTCAGTATCACCGGAGGCGAGCCTCTGGTGCAAGTTGATTTCTTAAAAGAGTTTTTGCCTATCCTTAAGATCTACAAGATCAAGGTATTCCTTGAGACCAATGGCACACTTTCCGATGCGCTGCATGCGATCATTGATGATGTGGATATCGTTTCCATGGACGTCAAACTTCCAACATCGACAGGTGGTGTGGCCATGTGGGATGAGCATGTCAAATTTCTCAGGACTGCCTGGGGCAAGGATGTGTATATCAAGGCCGTTATTTCCAACAGCACGCAGATGGAAGACATGGTGCGCGCGGTCGAGATGATCTCTAAAGGGGATCCGACCATGTCGCTGTTCCTGCAGCCCAATCATTTTGAGATCGATAAGGGCGTGATGGACAAATGCCTGGAGTTCCAGAATTATTGCCTGAACTATCTTTCCGACGTGCGCGTGGTGCCTCAACTGCATAAATTCATGAAACTGCAATAATAATATCAGCCGCAGGGCAGATGCCTTGCTCCTTTAAGGAGGGGTGATGAACAGTTCCTACGAAGGTTTACAGCACAAGATCCGTTCTCTTAAAACGCCTGAGATCGAGGTTTGGGAAAATCAGTATGCAGAGCGCGATTTTGTGATCCATCTTCAGATCCCTGAGTTCACCTGCGTGTGCCCGAAGACGGGTTTGCCGGACTTTGCGATCATTAAAGTGGACTATCGCCCATCGAAATTCTGCCTTGAGCTTAAGTCGCTTAAAATGTATACCTATTTTTATCGCGAGGTCGGGGTGTTCCATGAACATCTGGTCAATAAACTGCTCGATGATATGGTCAAGGCTTGCAAGCCCCGCTGGATGAAAGTGAATGTTGAAATGAATCCGCGCGGTGGTATTTACACGACGGTGGAAGCAGAATACAAAGCGTCATCCCGAGGAACAAAGTGACGAGGGATCGCATCAATGGACGAAAGGTGAGAAAGAATGATACGACACGATAAACGTAAAGCAGATCAGCTTCGCAAGATCACTGTTCAGAAAGATTATTTGAAACACGCTGAAGGGTCGTGTCTTATTTCATGCGGGGAGACAAAAGTAGTATGTTCCGCGTCGGTTGAAGAGGGCGTTCCTTCATTCTTAAAGGGCAAAGGGCAGGGGTGGGTCACAGCGGAATATGGGATGTTGCCGCGTTCCTGCACTCAGCGTATCAACCGTGAGAAAGCCGGCGGGTCAGGTCGCACCCAGGAGATCCAGCGCCTGATAGGCCGCTCCTTGCGCGCGGTGGTTGATATGAAGAAACTCGGCGAGCGCACCATCAAGATCGATTGCGATGTGATCCAGGGAGACGGCGGCACGCGTACGGCGTCCATCACGGGCGGTTATATTGCGCTTTCCCTTGCGCTTAAGAAAATAAAAAAAGCAGGGCTTCTTAAAGAATGGCCTTTAACCGAACAGATCGCGGCGATCAGTGTTGGGATATCTAACGGCACGCCGGTGTTGGATCTGAATTATATTGAAGATTCCAAGGCTGAAGTGGATATGAATATTGTGATGGTCTCAAGCGGGGATTTTGTTGAAGTGCAGGGAACGGCTGAAGGCAAGGCGTTCTCGAAGAAAGAGATGGATGCGATGCTCAAGCTCGCGGAGAAGGGGATCAAGGAATTATTTACGATACAGAATAAAGCTATTAAATGATGAAAGAACTCCTCGTCGCCACAAAAAATAAAGGAAAGGTCCGTGAGATCGCGGATCTTCTCTCTCCTTGCGGCATTCAGGTCATTTCGCTTCTTGATGTCGAGAACATGCCTGAGATCATCGAGGATGGGCTTACCTTTCGGGCGAATGCGGCGAAGAAGGCGGTGGTGATCGCGAAGCATACAGGGCGTCTGGTCATGGGTGAGGACTCGGGGCTTGAGGTAGATGCGCTTGGCGGCAGGCCGGGTGTTTTCTCGGCGCGTTATTCAGGGGATGATGCGACGGATGAAAAGAACAATGACAAGATGCTTCAAGAGCTTGCCGGCGTTCCTTTTGAAAAGCGCACAGCCCGTTACCGTTCGGCGATCGCCCTTGCTGATAAAGATACGCTCGTTGATGTGGTGGAAGGTGCTTGTGAAGGCATTATCACGACGGAGAGACGAGGCGCGAACGGGTTTGGGTATGACCCGCTTTTTTATATCCCAGAGCATGCAAAAACTTTTGGTGAACTTCCCTTATCCGTCAAACAGACCATGAGCCACCGCGCGAATGCGTTACGCCAATTCTTAAAATTGCTTGAGAAATATCTGGCCTCTGCCTGAAGCCGAAGGGTTTATTCGAACAGTTTCAACAACCCGCCCACTGTATTCTGCAATGTCTTTTTGATCATCGTCGGAGCGCTGATGTTGTGTTCGATCTTGGGAGCGCTCAGTTTTCCAGAGACGCGGATGTTGATGAGCCCGGCTGTCGGGTTGATCAGGTTTGTGAGAGAAGTTGTTCCATCGGCAGAAGGCGCTGTTGTCAGTTCCGGGGCAACGCTCATTTCAATGTTCTGGTCCCAGTCGATCCATCCTTTACCTTTGATCGTCATCGCATCGCTTTTCAGGACAAGATCATCTGTCTGAATTTTCCTGTTATTAAAAATAAGTGTGGCATCCGCTTCTTTTAGCGTCATGTCCCCGCTGTTCTGGAATGATGAGGCCAGGACCTTCATCACGCCTGCGAGCGCTTCCACTCCCCATAAATAACCTTCACGGATGGAGACCACCGATTTACCTGTCATGTTCTGGATATCCAGGGCTTTCCCTTTTATATTCCCGACGGCAGAGAAGAGGCCTGCAAGTTGCTGCTGGCTTAAGGCCGGAATGGCTTTCTTCAGTTGTTCGAGGTTTAAATTCGTGATCTTGAAAGAACTTTCGAAAGGGAACGCAGTGTCAGTCAGTGTGATATTATTGGTGGCATTCACGTTCCCGCCGTAAACAACGGCTGTGATCGTCAACGGATCAAGCTCCCCGTCTTTTTGTTCACTCGATATATTCAGGTCTTCGACCTGATAGCCCATGACATACACCGCAGGGGTCTCGAGGGTCACACTGGTGCGGAGGTTCTGCCAGTCATCTATTTTTCCTTTGGCTTTAAAGGTCAGTTTAACGATACCGCCGAGTTTCAGGTCTTTGATCTGTTTGGCCTGCGCCGGAAGGAACTGTGGCAGGTCTTTTAGTGCTATTTTAGCTGTGCCGGAAACATTGATCTGTGGGGCGCTCCCGGAGGGAAGTTCAACAGAACCAAGCATGTCCAGGTCCGAGTTAAAGCAAGTTCCTTTCAATTTCTTGATCGCGATCTTGTCGACCATCTTTTCGATGATGAAGTCTGCGTTCAGTTCTTCGGTCTTGACTGAGCCGGATACGAGCGGGGATTCAAAGTTCTCGAGAGTCCCGTTTAAGGTGATCGCACGTTCCTGCCATGTTAGTTTCAGATCCTGCCAGGAAAGTTTGGGCGTTTCATAAATGAGTAGTCCGCGGATATTGTTTATTTCCTGAGCGAGCTTGGTGCTTTTGATGTTGGTATCAGCGAGTGTTACGCGTGCGAGGATCATGGCGTCGAGCGGCTTTGAAGGACGGCCTGTGAAATGTGCGTTGAGGCTGGCTGTGCCGTTCAATGATGCGCCTTGTTCTTTCAGGAGGTCCGGGATGAACTTTTCCGCAAGAGCAAGGTTGATGCGCTCTGCTTTAACGTCGAGCGAAACGTAAGGATCACTGAAGCGTTCTACTTTACCGCTTATGGTCAGCGGTGTGTCCATTGTGCTTAGTGAAAGGGCATTGATCGTGAGCTGATCGGTCTTGAACGTGATATCCGTGTTGATGCCGGTGACATTTCCGACGGTAGGAACATCGGTCATTTGGCCGCCGTTCAATGTGGCTTTCCCGTCATAAGCAAGCGCTGCCGGATCAGCCGGGTCGAGTTTAAGATGCAGTGAAACGGTAGGGCTTCCGTTGAAGGTGAAAGACTTTGGAATAGCGACATTCAGTTCTTTGAACCTCATCTCTGCCGTAGCATCGAGAGCTTTATTTTTCCAGACGATCGCAAGGTTCTTGGCGGTCATGGTGGTGTTGATATGGGCGGCCGGGGTGATGACCGCGAGTTTTTGCATGTCAGCGTTAGCATTAATGAGTGCATCCGCTCCTGAAAGAGCGCAGGAAATGTCCTGTAAAGAAATGTCCCCTGTGATCGTTTGCTCGGGGGAGATCGTGACTACTGTGTTCTTTAAGTCAGCATTGGCAGTGAGCAATAAGCCTGTTTCCGACGGACGTAGGCTTGCTTTAGGAATGTTGATGTCACCCGAAAGCCGCAGGTCTTTTCCCATGGATAAAGAGGCGTTCTTCATCTGAAGATTCCCGTCTGCGCTCATGAGCTTATTTTGAACGCTAAAGGAAGCGGCATTAACGTGGATATCGCCAGAGGCTTTAAGATCATTGCCCATGACCAGGGTAGCGTTTTTGATATCGAGATCCCCACTGGCGGTGATGTCATTGTTATTGAGGCCGAAGGACGCGGCTTTGATACGGATATCACCGGATGCCTGCAGGTCTTTGCCGATCGAGACAGAGGTTTTTGTTGCGTCCAGGTCGCTTGTGGCGGTGATGACATTCTCTTTAAGCGAGAAAGTGCTTTGGGTAGTTTTGACGTTCCCTGAGAAGGCGATCCCGCCGATGAGGACATCGAGGTTTTCGCCGAGAAAACTCCCGACTCCTTCGATCGTTGTCTTATCGATAGTGAGTTTCGAAAGGTCCAGTGCCAGTTTGCCTTGGGCGTGCTGTTCATTAGGAAGGACAACGTTTATTTTCTTTGAGGAAATATTGCCTTGTGCTGTGATCGATCCGGAAGTAGCGACCGAGACGTAGAGTTTATTGAAGGCTATCTGCCCTTGAAGAGCGGCCACATCTTTTTGGACAATGTCCACGGCTGGGATAGAGCCGTTGCCCGAAACAGTGAGCCCTTCCTGTGATTGAAGGACTTGCATATCAAGGTTCTGGATCCCAAGACGGTTTATCGTCGGAAGGACAGGCATTCCGGCGCCTGAGGGAATGAACCGCAGGTATTGTTCCACATTGATGTTCTTGGCGTGGAGTTCGCTTTTAAGCGTTTTATCCGCAATGCCGATGCGCGCGTTAAATCCCAGCGAGCCTTTCGAAGAAGTAATACCGATATCCCCACTGAAAGCGACTGCCGCGTGCAGGTTATTACTTAAGGCGAGAGCGCCTTTGATATTAACAGGGGAGAGCGTTTCAGTGAACAGGGTCTCTGACATCCCGTCCTCGAGTGTCACTTGTCCGTTCACGACGGCGAGATCGCTGACCATGATCTCAAAGGGCGGCTTTTCGTCTGATGGGGTGGCACTGGGCACCGGAATAAGGTCACTGAAGTTCCAAGTCGCCCCGTCAATGCGGATCAATTTGATCACAGGCTCTTCAATGCGCAGTGAGGAAATGATCACTTTCTTTTGAAATAAAGGAAACAGCAGGACCTGCGCCGAGATCTCTTTGATCTGAACAAAAGCTTTGGTCGGGTTATTTTTGGCGGTGATCAAAAGGTCTGTGACAACGATCCCTTTAAGAGGATTATAGTTCAGCGTGCCGATGGTGATGTCGCGGCCTTTAAGTTGTTCACGGGCGGATGTGAGGATAAGCCCTTTGACATGGACGGGCAGAAGTATTTTATTGGTATAAAAAAGGCCGGCGCCAAGAAAAACCAGGACAATGGCGAGGATAAGCAATATTTTTTTCATATAAACTCCTTATAATGTATCGTTTAAGATAATGAAAGTTATGTAATTTAGCAAGGTCTTCTTCGACCAATGGAACAAACACCTCCACCCTACCGGGAAGGGAGGAGGTAGATCAATTAACCAGGAGGTTGTTATGGGAGTATTAGTAGGGAAGGTGGCACCGGATTTCAAGGCTGTGGCAGTGGAAAAAGATAAGGTCTTAGAGAGTTTTTCGCTTTCGGCGTTGCGCGGCAAGTATGTGGTCATGTTCTTTTATCCACTTGATTTCACATTCGTATGTCCGACCGAACTGCACGCGTTCGCGGATAAACTTGAGGAATTCAAGAAACGCAATACCGAAGTGGTGGGCGTGAGCGTTGATTCTCATTTCAGCCACTTGGCATGGCTCAAGATACCCAAAGGCAAAGGCGGGATCGAGGGGGTAACCTATCCGATCGTTTCTGATATTAATAAAAATATCTCGCGTGATTATGATGTTCTGGTCGAAGGACGCGGGATCGCGTATCGCGGTCTTTTTCTTATTGATAAGGAAGGCATCGTCCGTCACCAGGTCGTTAATGACCTGCCCTTAGGTCGTAGCGTGGATGAAGCGTTGCGTATGGTCGACGCACTCCAGTATTTTGAACAATACGGCGAGGTCTGTCCCGCGAATTGGAGAAAAGGCGAGAAGTCCATGAAGACGACAGAAAAAGGCCTGGAAGAATACTTCGGGAAATAAAAATAGCCTCTGTTTAAACTTTCTTAATGAAAATTTCTCTTTCATGCTATATACTATCTGCCTTGTCGGGGAGTAGCGCAGCTGGCTAGCGCACTTGCTTTGGGAGCAAGGGGTCCAGGGTTCGAATCCCTGCTTCCCGACCATTATTTAGTTGAGTGTAACAGGGATTCGAATGGAGCCCCGCTGGACGCGACGAACAGGAGCGTCCTATAGGCGGGGCGGATGGCCGACCCGGAGCGCCGAAGGCGCGTAGGGCGCCGAATCCCTGCTTCCCGACCATTTTTCTTCTAGTATCTGCATGAGGTCATGTTATGTTCCGCGACCACTCCAAACTTATTTGTGACATCGGCGAGCTTGCCGCCCTTTTTTCTGACACTTCCAATTTAGATACTCTTCTTCAAAAGATCGTGGATATGATCGCGGCCCATATGAGCGCGGATGTCTGTTCAGTTTATTTATTTGATGATGATACTCAGGAGATCGTGCTGAAGGCGACCCGCGGGCTTAATGCGGCGTCGATCGGGCAGGTCCGTATGAAACTGGGAGAAGGCCTTACTGGCACCGCGCTTGCGGAACTGCGTACCGTGTATGAAGGTAATGCCTCTCTGCATCCCGGGTTCCGTCATTTCTCAGGTATTGGCGAAGAAAAATACGCCTCGTTCATGGCGGTTCCCATCCTGCGTGGGCAGGTGCGTATTGGTGTGATGACCCTCCAAAGTGTTAAGGCGAACAGTTTCACGCCGGAAGATGTGAATGTTTTCCGTGCGATCACCTCTCAGTTGGCCACGACCATTGAAATGGCGCGGCTTTTGATCTCACTTGATAAGCCCGTGATAAAGCCCGTGCGCGCACCTGAACTTAAATTCATTAAAGGCCGCACCGGGGCAGAAGGATTTGCTTATGGTGAGGTTGTGATCGCGGCTGTCCCCTCGATGGATGACATTGCGTTAGGCTATGAGGGGCGCGTGTTCGGGCTTGTTGAATTGCAACAGGCGGTGAGTGCGGCAGAGACTGAACTAAAGGCGATGCAGCAGGAGATCGAAGCCAAACTGTTCGATGTGGCGTCCCTTATTTTCTCTGCACAGATCATGATGCTCAAAGACCGTGCCATGCTTGGCGCCATGGAAACATTGATCGCGGCGGGGGTCAGCGCGGATCAGGCGGTGCGGCGCGTCATCAAAGAATATGCCCTGCGTTTTGAGAGCATGCCCAATGAGTTTATCCGTGAAAAGAAATATGATGTGCTGGATGTCGGTCAGCGGATCCTGGTGAATTTGACGGGGGTACGCTCATCTAAAGATCAGATAGCCGGAAAAATCGTGATCGCGCGCGAGCTTCTTCCGTCGGATGCGCTTAAACTCAGTTCCCAGCGTGTGGCAGGCGTGGTGCTCCTTTCGGGCGGTGTCACAAGCCATGTCGCGGTCCTGGCGCGCTCACTTAACATACCGCTTGTCATTGTGGATGAGCCGGGGCTTTTGGAATTACCGGCGGAAACAAAAGTGCTGGTGGATGGAACAACGGGTAATGTGTATGTTGAGCCTGATGCCGAGGTTGTTAATACGTTCCGTGAGAAAGAAGCCTCGCGCCTGACGGCGAGCAAGGTGAAGAAGGACCTCAAAGAACAGACCTTCACCAAAGACGGCCAGCGTGTGATCTTGCTTGCGAATATCAATCTTTTAGGAGATGTGCCGGTCGCAAAGGATTTTCGCGCCGAGGGGGTTGGACTTTATCGCACAGAATTCCCTTTTATCATTCGCAGCGATTTTCCGGCGGAAGAAGAGCAGTTCGTCATTTACCGTCGTCTTGTTGAGTCCATGAAAGGGCACGAGATCACCTTTCGCACGCTTGATATCGGCGGGGACAAAATGCTTTCTTATTATGATCACAGCAAGGAAGCCAATCCGTTCTTGGGGCTTCGATCCATCCGTTTTTCCTTACGCCACAAAGATGTTTTTTGTTTACAGCTGCGTGCGATCTTGCGTGCGGGCGCTTTTGCCGACAGGCCTGTGCGCATCATGTTCCCGATGATCTCATCCGTCGATGAATTGACAGAGGCCAGGGCTTTGGTCGAAGAATGTGTGCATGACCTTAAAAAAGCGGGGATAGCACATCAGGCATCACCCGTGATCGGTATCATGGTCGAACTGCCTTCTGCCGTCGAGGTCATCGAGGCGCTGGCAGAAGAGGCGGCGTTCTTTTCGATCGGCACCAATGACCTTATTCAATACACCCTCGCGGTTGATCGCACCAATGAAAAAGTCGCTGATCTTTATGTGCCGCATCATCCGGCGGTGTTAAGGATCTTGAAACGTATCGCCGCGGCAGGGGCCATTTACGGCAGGGACGTGTCGGTATGCGGGGACATGGCACATGACCTTAAGTATATTCCATTCCTGATCGGGATCGGGATCCGTAAGCTCAGCCTGGATGCGCCTTTTCTGCCTCGGGTGCAGGCGAGGATCATGGAGCTCGACAGCAAAGAAGCCGCCCGGCATGCACGGGAACTTCTGTCTCTTTCCCGCATCGACGATGTAACACGCGTGATTTCGGCATTGATGCCGGCGTAAGGTGTGTGTTATCATGAGCACCGACCATACGACCTTTATGGACAGCACTTCAAAAGACAATGAAAAAAGCCGATCTTCACGTTCACTCCAAATATTCAAGCGACCCCGCCGACCTTCTTCTTAAAAAATTCGGTACGCAGGAATCCTATACTGAAATAGAAGACATCTACCGTCAGGCCAAAGCGCGCGGCATGGATTTTGTGACCGTGACAGATCACAATGTGGCCGAGGGTTCTTTCAAACTTGCCCTGAAATATCCGCATGAAGCATTCACCGGGGTGGAGCTGACAACACTTTTCCCTGAGGACGGGTGTGCTGTTCATGTACTCGTTTACGGGTTTAACGCCGAACAGTTCAGGGAATTATCAAGGCTTCGTCCCAACATTTATCAACTGCGTGACTATATCCGCGCTGAGAAACTTGCATATTCCGTGGCTCACGCGAGCTACAGCGTTAACGGAAAATTATCGCTTTCGCATTTTGAGAAGTTGATCGTTCTTTTTGATGTGTTCGAGGCGGTCAATGGCGCGCGGGTGGCGTCCTATAATGCGCTTTTAAAGAAAGTTTTACGATCACTGACGCCGGAAAAGTTCAAGGAGCTTCAAACCCGTCACGGCCTGACATCCTTTTCTGATACATCATGGCGTAAGGCATTCACCGGCGGGTCTGATGAACATGCCGGTCTTTTTATCGGGGATACGTTCACCTCAGCGGATGTGATGGATAAAGAAAGCTTCCTCGAAGCCCTGCGCTCAAAGCACACCGACAGCGGTGGCCGCAGCAATCATTATAAGACCCAGGTCTATACATTCCTTAAGATCGCCTATGAATTTTCCCAGGCCCGTCATGGCAAACGGTCGCTGCGCATCTGGGACGAACTGTGTGCCGCTGTCTTCGACGGAAAGCCGCTTGGATGGAAAACAAAGCTCAAGATCTCTCATCTTAAACGCAGCCGCAAGGAAAAGAACAGGGCAGTGGCGCATCAGATGGACGCGCTTGTCAAGCGCCTCGTCGATGACTCGAGGCTGACACATCAGGGCCGTATCGATCTGATTTATAACGCGATGGCCGCGATCGAGGATGCGTTCTTTATTGTGAATGCCGAGGCATTCAAAGAGGCGCTCCATAAAGGGGATATCCTCAAACTGATCAGCGCCATGACAGCAGTGTTCCGTTCACTTTTCTTGTCACTGCCTTTCCTCGGGACCTTCCGTCATTTGCATCAATCAAGCGCTCTTATGGAGGAGGTCCGTCTCAAATTTCTCGGACCCCTTAGGCCCGAGGAGAAAAAGATCCTCTGGTTTTCAGATACATTGAGTGATCTGAATGGTGTTTCGGTCACCTTGAACAGTTTTGCGCGGGAGGCCGGTAAAAAAGGGTGGACGATCCGGCTTGCGACGCCTAGGATCGACGGGGTTGAGGCGTCTTCGAATGAGGTTGCGCTTCCTGTGGTGTTCGATCATACTCCCGAATTCTATGCGAACTATACATTGCGTTTCCCCTCGCTTTTAAAATCACTTGAGTGCATTTATGAAGAATCCCCGACCGAGATCATTATTTCCACTCCCGGCCCAGCTGGGTTGATCGGCATACTGGCTGCGCGTCTTTTCGGCATTCCCTGCCGCGGGATCTATCATTCGGATTTCACGCGCATGACAGAATTGGGCCTGAGCAATGGCACGATGGCAAGTTTCGTGCAAGGTTATATCCGGATGTTCTACGGGTCTATGGATGAAACGCTTGTTCCGAGCGAAGAGACCAAGAAAATGCTCACCATGCGCGGGTTTGATCCGGCGCGTCTTTCTATTTTCCGTCGGGGTATAGATACAACGATGTTTGCGCCCCTTCCTGAAAGCCGTGAGGTGTTGCGTGCGCGCTTCAACCTTCCTCCGGGGATCACACTTCTTTATGCTGGCCGTGTCAGTAGGGATAAGAGTGTATTATTCCTGACGGAAGTGTACAAGGAACTGCATGCGCGGGATATGGCGGTCAATCTGGTCATTGCTGGCGATGGTCCTTTGCTCGAGGAGATCAGGCAGGATCTGGCGCCGTATCCGACCGTTATTTTTACAGGACGCGTTGAGCAAAAGAAAATGCCCGAGCTTTATGCGATGGCAGACCTTTTTGTTTTTCCGAGCACGATGGACACTTTTGGCATGGCAGTTCTTGAGGCACAAACGTGCGGCCTACCGGCATTGGTCACGAATATTGGAGGCCCGCAGGAACTGATATCTGACGGTGAGACGGGGATCATTCTTCCGGCGGATCAGCTTGATGTATGGGCTGAGGCTGTTGAGCGTATGGCGGCGATCATGGCCTGTGACCCGAAATCTTTCGATGCGATGCGTAGCGCCTCCCGTAAGCGCGTGTTGGCAAAATTTGGATGGAATGACGCGTTGAATGATCTTTTCAAAGGGGCGTAGGCTATGTGGTCGATCGTTCTCGTTGAGCTTACGAACAGATGTAATTTCAGTTGTGAGTTTTGTCCGAGCGATACGCTAAAGCGGCCGCGTGGGTCGATGTCGCGCCCTCTTTGGGAAAAAGTATTGAATGAGATCGCCCAGAAGAAGCTCGCGCGGACCGTATTCTTTCATCAATTAGGGGAGCCCCTTCTTCACCCTGATATTTTCGATGCGATCAAGCACGCGAATGCTCTTGGTCTTCAGGTGAGCCTGTATACTAACGGCGCGATGCTTGATGAGGCGCGTTCTCAGAAACTTGTTGAGGTCTTGCGTTTGGGCCGTGTGGTCTTGAGCCTTCAGGATACAGCAGGCGGATGTTTTAAAACGCGTTCTCGCGGGGCGCTTTCCTGGGAAGATTATCTCGGGCGGCTCAAGAAATTTCTTTTATGCGCTGAAGAAGGCGGTCTTTCGGTGCAAGTTCATTGTCAGGCGGATATCCGTGCGATCGGCTGGTCACTTCCTTTATTGTGGAAAAGGCAGGCCGAGATCCAGCGCTTATATGAAGAGTTTCGGTGTTGTCTTTCCGTTGCGGGGCGCGCACCGCGTGTCAGGATCATGGACCCGGCCCGTGTTTATCCGCTTGGAAAACACACGACGTTCTATGTGAAACATAAAGCGTTGTGGGACAACAAGCATATTCCCGACGGCGTTGATGTTCTTAAGAATGACCGGGGGCATTGTGCGGTGATGCGTGATACGTTCGTGGTGCAGGCGGATGGAACGTGCACGTATTGCTGTTGTGATTATGAAGGTGAACTGGCGCTGGGCAGTGCGAATACACAAACGCTTGGGGAGATCTTTGATGGTGCTAAGTCCCGTCGTATCCGGGACGCTGAAGAATCAGGGCGTTTTATTGAAGAGCGCTGTCAGGTGTGCCGCGGACGGTTGGTTGACCGTCGGACACATCGTCCTGTGCTGGACAGACCGCTTTATCTGGAATATTATTATTTCCGTGAACATTTATCACGCTATGGCTGGGGAAGTGTGTGGCGCAAGGTCATCGGTAATTTTCGCCGCAGGACATTAAAGACCGCTGAAAAGAAAGAAAAGGCTTGAAGGCATGATCACTAATAATGATATTATGAAAAAGTTGCGCGTGGCCTTGAGTTTGAAGGACACAGATATTGTCGAGATCCTGAAGCTTGCCGAGTTTGAGATCACAGAGACCGAGTTATCTTCATTCTTTCGCCGGGAAGATCATCCCAACTACCGCGAATGCGGCGATCAGATCGTGCGGCGTTTTCTCGACGGGCTTATTGTGCGTAATCGCGGCAAGAAAGAAGACGCCCCTGTGGTCAGCAAAGCGGCATCTCAGATCTCCGGCAGGGATCCTCGAGCGACCAATTCAAGACATGAACGCGTTGTTAAGAAAGACACGATACGCGTGATGAGAGAAGAAACGAAAACAACGTCTAACCAGGGCCATGGCTTAACAGATCCGAAAAGGAGGTGAGCACAATGGGTAACAAGGATAAGGGTAAGGAAAAAAGCAAAAAGAAGCCTAAGAAGGACAAGAAATAAAAGGCCTTTCAGCCTTTGAGGTTGGCAGGAAAAAGAACCTTCGCAAGTCAGCGCGCTTGCGAAGGTTTTTCTTTTGGTATACAATGACGACCATTATTAATGGTATATTTACTTTAGTTCTATCGTTGTTGATGTCCCTGTAGCTCAGTTGGATAGAGCATCAGCCTTCTAAGCTGAGGGTCGTGCGTTCGATTCGCGCCAGGGACGTTTTTTCTTTTCTGCATTCTTCTTCAGAGGGCTGTTGTCGATGTCGAACGTTTTTCGTATCCTCCGGGGATCCTTTGTGATCTTTTTGATCGCCTTGCTTGCGCTTTGCGTCGGGGCGTTGTGGTTCATTGCTTATAAAGGGCGGCCGCTACTCTTAAATGAACTGCGCGTCATAACGCACCGTGATGTTTCCATTGGTTCTATCAGCATTGCTTTCCCCGGCGGGCTTCTTTTGGAGCAGATCGAGATCAAAGGACTGGCCAGCATCGCTAAAGCTGTTGTTCTTGTTGATGTGAACGAAGGTTTGCATGGGCGTTTGGCGTTCTCTTCAGCAGATGTTTTTTCCCCAAAGGTCAATATTGATCTTGCGCCGCCTAAAGAATTAAAAGTTGAGACGGTGCAGGTGGACGATAAGCCCGTTCTTTCAGGGAGTGTTCCCGCACAACAACCAAAGAAAGCGCGTGTGTTGCCGCGTTTGAATATTCACGACGGAATATTGATGTTCCAGTCGCCTGAAGCCGGACGTACCTGGGTGGTTGATAAGATCAATGCACAGTTGAGTGATGTGCCGCTCGGGGATCTTTCACAGCAGACCTCTTTTTATGTGAGCGCGTCGTTGCAACAAATGAATGTCCCTTTCGTCGGCCATCTCGTGAAGATGAACGGATGGCTGAATTGGCAGGCGAGGGATATGGAGGCATCCATTTCGGTCATTGATGACGACGGACGAGTTGGCGTTGATGCAAAACTTGTATCAAAGAGCAATGATCTGTTGGTATCGGGAAAAGCACGACTTGCGATGGGACAACAGAAACAGGCATCGACGGTAAAGACGCGCATGGTCGAGGATGTGGTTTTGGGGTTGTTGGACGCGACAGGCACAGAAGTGGATAGCGAGTTCTCCTTCACGACGCAGATGGATAACCCTAAGATAGGCCCGATCAAATTAACAGGCACAATAACAACAGGCTTGAATTCTTCAGCCGTATCGGGTAATATTGTGGGCGCTTTAAAAGCCCTGGGTGCCGAAGTCCTTGGCCCCGAGGTGAAAAAGCCTTGATCAAAAGATTTCATGGTGGCTGTAGATCAGCGGTAGATCCCTTGATTGTGGTTCAAGTTGTCGCGGGTTCAAATCCCGTCAGCCACCCCATTTA
>DYQZ01000006.1:10294-39040 GCA_020719005.1 Candidatus Omnitrophus sp. | reverse complement strand
AAAATGATCTTGATACCACTAATATTCACGTGCTGTTCTTCCATTAAATATCTGACATATGTAAGTGTTTTTATCTGAACCTGTGAATAACAACGCGTCCGAACCCCTACACGCTTTGGTATCACCACTCCCATTTCATCCAGTTTTCTAAGCGTCCATATAGGTATTCCCACCACTTCAGAGGCAACGCCTATAACAAACAGCGGATCTTGTGGGTTTACCTTAAAATCAAACTGGCTGACATCTTTATCAATATTCACAAAGATTGATTCCCCCATCTGAGTGTGAATATATCATAGACTAACTATGCTGTCAAGAACTTCTTTGCAAAATAATTAGATAACCTAACTAACCTCCACCCTACCCGGAAGGGTGGAGGGCATATCTTTTATATTCTAAATCCAAAACCTATTGTGTCCCTGTTTTAGTTATACACCGATCCCATTATTTCTCCTGCATCGCCTCGATGACTTGCTGACTTACATTCTGCTTGTGAAGATAATCAATATCATCCGCTGTTAACGTGAAAGACGTGTTGGCTTTCTTGATCCGGGATATGATCTCTTCGCTCGGAAGGCCCTGTTCAGTCCAGTAAATGATCTGTTTCATGGTGACTTTCGATGCTGCGGACGAAGCCTGATCAGAAACCGGAGTGCCTTGTTTTGCAGGTGCACTCTTCATTTGAGACCCGACGGCAGCGCCACCAAGTGCGCCGACCGCGCCACCAATGAGAACACCTTCTGTTGTTCTATGTTTCTTATGGCCGATCGCACCACCTGCAACAGCTCCCAACACCCCTCCGAAAAGCGCCCCTTCGCCCATCTTGGTTTCCTGAGCGCGTGCGACGCCAACAATGCTACCCGCCGACATTCCATAAACCACCATGAGCGCACATAAACAAAATTTTTTCATCTTGAGCCTCCTTGTTAATTGAATTAAACCTCCTCCCTTCCCGGAAGGGTGGAGGTTATTTTAATTGATGAGCTGCCCTGCCTGGATCAGTTTTCCGGCCAAGTGATGCGGCAGGTGTGCGGCCAGAAGGATGCCGTTATCTGTGTATTCGACGGAAATGACATCCCCTTCTTTGTGCACCAGATTGATCAGGTCCATCCGATTAGATGGCAAAAGAACATGAACTGTCAGAATTAAGTTCGCCAGTTCACTTTCGATCTTATAAAAAAGTGCATCCAGGCCTGCCGTTGTGAGCGCTGAAACAACGACCATTTCCTGATAACGTTTTTTTGCATCCTGGATAATACAATCCTCTTCCAACGCATCAAGTTTGTTCAAGACAAGAATGGTCGGCTTATCAAGCACACCGAGCTCTTTTAACACGCCGTCGACCGCGTCCTTACGCGCCGTATAATTATCATTGCTCAGATCCACCACATGAAGAAGCAGGTCCGCGCACTGCACTTCCTCAAGGGTTGCCTTGAATGCCTCGATCAGACGGTGCGGAAGATCATGAATAAAACCGACGGTATCAGAGAAAACGACTTTCTGTTTATTGGGAAGCACACACTGCCGGGCCAGAGAATCAAGGGTCGTAAAAAGCCCGTCTTTGGTGACCTGATGAGAACCTGTCATGGCATTAAGGAGCGTTGACTTGCCTGCATTCGTATATCCTACGACGGAGATAAGCGGAAGGCGCTTGTTCTCACGCTTCTTGCGCTTAACCTCGCGCGAACGCGTGACATCTTCAAGATCTTTCTTGATACGGTCAATGCGCGCGGCGATGCGGCGGCGATCTGTTTCAAGTTTTGTTTCACCTGGACCCATGGTACCAATACCACCACCCTGACGGGACAGATCATCATAATGTCCAGCGAGCCTTGGCAAACGGTATTCGAGCTGAGCAAGCTCAACCTGCAATTTTCCTTCGAGTGTCGTTGCCCGGCGGGCAAAAATATCCAGAATAAGCTGGGTACGGTCGATGGTCTTGATCTTGAAGGCTTCCTCAAGTTCGCGCTGTTGATGGCCTTTTAATTCAGTGCTTGCCACAACAGCCTTGGCCCCCAGCGTTTCTGCCAATAGCGCAACTTCCTCGACCTTGCCTTTATGGATCAGGGTCGCGGCCGACGGAGGATGCGCAGGGCAAATGATATGCCCCACCGGCTCGCCGTCACACGCCTTGACCAGCTCGTCCATCTCATACAGCAATTCCTTGATCGACCAGGCCGTCTTTTCCTTGAAATCAACCAACGCAATGAGAACTTTTTCTTTCATGCAAGAGGTCCTTTATGATGGTGGCTGTATGTTGTGCCGTACTTGTTTGTACTAGGTCGATCCATTCCAACCGTGTATCCCGGCGGAACCAGGTCAGCTGGCGCTTAACATAATGACGCGTGTGCAACTTCATTAAATATTGGGCTTGTTCTATCGTATGCTGTCCGTCGAGGAAACCTGAAACCTCCGGTATCCCGATAAGTTTCGAAACAGTCGTGGTCATCTTTTTCTGACGCACTGCCTTCACTTCCTCGATGAGGCCTCTCTTGAACATCTCATCAATGCGTGCCTCCACGCGGCTATAAAGTTCATGCCGCGGACGGTTCAGGGCGATGAGACGCATGTCCTGCTTGCCCCAAAGCCCGCTACGCTGCTGCTGCAATATTGAAATGGGCACACCCGTCGCATCAAATATCTCAAGAGCCCGAATGATCCGCTGAGGATCATTGGACTTTATTTTCTGCGCCGAAGCAGGATCCACTTCCGTTAAACGTTGATAAAGCCTACGCAGATCATCTTTCGCTTCAGCTTCAAGACGCTGACGGATAACAGGATCGACTGTGCCGCCCTCAAAGATGCCATCAAGAAGAGCCGCCATATACATCCCGCTGCCGCCACACACAACAGCGATCTTCCCTCGACGGATGATATCAAGGATCGCGCGCTCGGCGAGCACACGGTAGGATGCCACATTGAATTCTTCTTCAATGGAAACAACATCGATCAAATGGTGAGGGATGCTTTGAAGGGTTTTGTTATCAGGCTTGTCGCTTGCGATGGTGATCTGGCGATAAACCTGCATGGCATCACACGAAACGATCTCACCCTGCAGACAGTGGGCGAGCTCAAGCGCGATATGAGATTTACCAACGGCGGTGGGGCCGACGATAAAGATGATCACGGATAAATAAGCGTAGGATAACCCAGGCCGGAAAGTTTTGTTTCCAGAACCTGAGCGTCTTTTAATGACGACATTTGTCCGACACGCACACGGTAATACGCGCGCCCGTCGGCCGCCTTAGCTTCAACAATATACGCATATTCCTGACGGGAAGTCAGCTCTTTGACCAATTTCTCCGCGCGGCCTTTATCAGCGAATGAGCCGACCTGAACGGTAAAATACTGCCGCTCTTCCAAAAGCTGTTTGGCGACCGTACTTTCAAAACTATCCGGATATTCTGCCATGATCTTTTCAAGCATTTCACGCGCCCTGCTCCAGCGCGCCAGTTTCAAACTCGCACGCGCCGCCTTCAAATAGAACAGGCTTGTCATTTCTGACGTCTTCCGACGTGAAATAAGCCCGTTCACTTCCTTGAGTGCCTGCTCATAGTATCCCTGCATATAAAGCGCATCCACATGCCCAACCGATGCCTTGTCATACACATCATCACCAGGACGGGAAGACAGCAATTTTTTGAACGTTCCCTCGGCACGAACATACTCACCCAGGCGCAGTTGACTGAGCCCAAGAAAATATTCGGCTTCCGAGGTCTCCGCACGCGAAACACCTCTCGATGCCAGGATCCCTTCTGCGATGCTTTTGGCTTTCTTATAATCTTCCTGAACAACAGCGGCACGCAGATCACCCAAAGACGCCGCGAACACGGCAGGTGCCGAGGCAAGAAAAACAGCGACTATCAATAGTACACAAAATACGTTCTGGCTTTTATAACGTTGCATTCGATCATCCATTTAGAAAGTTTGAAGGCCTGCTCGGATCTGACGTTAATACTACCACCCGCCCTTGGCATAGTCACGCAAAAACTGCCTCTTTGACAATGCACAAAAAAACATCGAGGAATATCATTCATGACGAAGCGCAGTGATGGGATCAAGCTGTGCGGCTTGTTTGGCGGGCCATACGCCAAAGACGATCCCGATGAAGAAAGACACACTGAAGGCAGCCAACATAGACACGATCGAAACTTTTACCGCCCAGCCGGAAGCGACCGCCAGGACCCAGGAAACACACCCCCCCAGCAAAATACCACAACATCCGCCGACCAACGTCAACACAACAGACTCGATCAGAAATTGCCACAAAATATCATTGGTCTTGGCACCCAGAGCTTTACGAAGCCCCACCTCACGCGTACGCTCGGCGACAGACACAAGCATGATGTTCATGATGCCGATACCGCCGACCAAGAGCGATATCATGGCAATGAACCCCAAGAGCGTGCTCATGGTCTTGGTCATATTCTCAAGGGTCTTACGGATCTCGGACATATCACGGATCTGAAAAGAACTGACATCATCCTCCTTTAAATGCTGAAGGCGGCGGATGAGCACGCCGAGATCCTCCTGGACAGCAAAGATCTCTTTCTCATCATCAACCTGCACCTCGATGGCATCCACATAATCCTTGCCGAAAAGACGGTACATCGCGCTCGTCACAGGAACAAGGATCAAATCGTCCTGATCCTGCGGCCCGGCCATCCCGCGCGCGGGAAGAACTCCGATCACACTAAAACCAACCCTGTTGACCTTCATGACAGAACCGACAGGGTCCTTATCGCCGAATAATTCTTTTGCCACGGTGGGGCCAATGACCGCAACACGCTCCCTCGACTTCACACTCTCATCCGAAAACAATGCGCCGAACGCAGGCATGAGCGCATGAAGCAAGGCATAATCCGCGCCGACACCATAAGCCTGGCTGTTCCAATTCTTGCCATTGGCGACCAGCTGAACACGTCCACGCACCAGAGAAGAAGCGGCTTTCACATGGGGCAGTTCTGATATTTTTTCAGCATCTTTAATCGTAAAACGTGTTGTCGCGCCTGCCTCCAGTGTTACACCACCAACGTGATGCGACCCGGAAGACACGGTTAGCAAGTTTGAACCCAATGATGAAAGACGATCCGCCATCGACGCTTTTGCGCCTTCCCCCAGGCCGATCATCGTGATGACCGCGCCGACACCGATCAGGATGCCGAGAACCGATAAGAATGACCGCACTTTATGAACAGTCATGGTCTTCAATGCCTGAAAGGCATGGTCCATGAGATCCGCGCGGTTCACCAAAGCACCTCCATCGGAAAGGATCTCTTTCAATGGAGGGAGGTTTTCTTTCTTAGACGCATCACAAGGACGCACACGTTTTTCATCTGAAAGGATACGGCCATCCCTCATGGTGATCACACGCCCTGCCCTGGCTGCGACCTCAGGCTCATGCGTTACTACCACAACGGTTTTTCCCTGAGCGTTCAGTTGTTCGAGGATACGCAGGATCTCTTCTTCACTCTTGCTGTCCAGATTCCCCGTCGGCTCATCTGCAAAGATAATATGCGGATCATTCACCAAAGCCCTGGCAATAGCGACCCGCTGCTGTTCACCACCTGAAAGTTCATTCGGCCTGTTACGCTCGCGCGCGGCAAGGCCAACATCACCGAGCCTGGTCCGGGCCTCAGCACGCAGATGCTTCTTTCCGCCGTAGAGTAAAGGTAGTTCCACATTCTCCACCGCTGTCAGACGGGATAATAAATGGAATTGCTGGAAAACAAAACCAGCCAGGCGATTGCGCAAGACCGCCAGGTCATTGTCCGGCAAACGGCTGATATCCTTCTCCATTAGAAGGTATTGTCCGCCGTCCGCTACGTCGAGGAAACTGAGCAAATGAAGGAGCGTGGATTTGCCTGATCCCGACGGGCCTACGATCGCCACGAATTCACCCTGCTCAATATCAAGGCTCACCCCCCGCAAGGCCTGAAAAGAGATCTTGCCGGTTGAGTAGGTCTTTGTAATATCCTTAAGCCGGATAAGCGGCATATCAATGCCCCCGTCTCTTGGGGAACGAAGGTGCCAAGGGACTGTTAGATGCAGCTTTCTGCGACGGGAGCGTATAAGCCTTTCCTGTCACGAGGACCTCGTCCTCCTCCTTAAGACCTGAAACAACCTCAATATTATTATCGGAGATGATCCCTGTGACGATCTCCCGCTCCACAGGACGTCCATCCCGCTTTTTGAGAAGAACACTGCTCTGTGCACCCGAACGCCGCACCGCTGATAAGGGGATCAACAGCACATTGTCTTTACACAATTCGATGATATCAATATTCGCACTCATCCCCGAGCGGAACACATCCGGCACTGTTTCTGGAACAATATCCACTTTGTAGATCGTGACATTACTGACCGTCGTTGATTCATAATAAATATGATCAACTTTGGCATTCACCGTAATATCCTGATACGCATCAAGCGTAATGACAGCCTCCTGCCCTACCTTTATCTTTCCGATATCTGTTTCATCCACATCCGCCTGGACAATGAGACGGTCAGACAACACAATGACCGCATCTGCCTGTGTAACGGTCTGCCCTGGATAGACCTTCTTCACGATCACATCCCCGTCGATCGGTGCCAAGAGCGGGGTCGCTTTATAAACTTCCTGCCATTTCTGCAAGGCCTCGGGTCCTTCAAGCTGGGCGGCATCAAGAAGCGCGGCCCGGTCCGTTGAACTCATCAGCGCAAGGACAGTGCCAGCCTTGACCTTTTGCCCTTCTTCGACCAGGATCTTATCAATGCGTCCACTGATCGGAGGCTTGATCTCAAGTCTGTTCTGCGGCTGAACCGTACCCGTCGAGGTGATCGCGACCTTGATCTGCCCTCGGAATGGTTTGATTGACTGAGTAGTCGCATCCGTTTTATTCCCGCAACCGGCTCCCAACAGCATCCCCGCTGTCAACACCAGCGCCCATGTATAGACATTATATTTATTCATCGACCGTCTCTCCTTTTGCCTGACGCCAGGAAGCTTCAGCGATAAGCGCATTTGTTTTAGCCTGCAAGATCGCTTTTTGTTTACTGACCAGATCATCCTCGATGATGGTCCAATCATTAAAAGTCGCCAATCCTGACTTGTACTGTGCCTCGACGATATCCGCGCGCTGACGGGATGCTTCCAGGAATTTCTCCTGCACCGCGACCTGATCAACGCTGTTCTGCCATAAGGTCCAAGTCTCAGCAAGTATCATGAGCACACCACTGCGCCCGTTTTTCTCTTGGGCATCCACTTGAGTGAAAGACGCCTTGGCTTTTGAAAGTGCTGCAGTCTTCTGCCCGCCTTGAAAAAGAGGGAAAGTCAAACTAAGCCCTGCTGACCAGTTTCCCGTCTCAGGCAGCCAACTGCTATCGCTCTTTCCAGCACCGGCGTCAGCATAAATTTGCGGAAAGAAATCCGACCTGGCGGACTTCACGCCAAGACGCGCGGCTTCTTTCTTTGCTGTTAATTCTTTAAGGAGCGGTGTCGTCTCGACAAGTTTCTCCCAATCCGGCATGTTGGGATCAATGTCACCAACGAAAAGATCGCCTTGAGCCACGATAGGCATGATCGTCGTGCGCCCTAAAGCCTTGGCTAAACGGATCTGATACAAAAGGATATTCCTGTCCGCCTCTTTGCGATCAAGCTCAGCCTGTGCCACATTCGCCTCGGCAGTCAAAAGCGACCCCTTATGCTGTTGACCACCCTTATATTGCAAGGTCACAAGATCCAGATTCTGCCGACGACGGAGCAAAATATCATCAGTGACCTTAAGCGCTTCCTGTGCGCTAAGGAGCTTGATAAAAGATGTCCATAGCTCTAGACGGACATCGGAAGAAACAACTTCATAATTATAGGCCGCGACTTTGACATTCTCATCCGCAGCGGCAAGGTCATTTGATGTCTTGAACCCATCAAACAAAAGCTGACGACCACTGACACCGTATGAATAAGACTCTGTTTTTGCTTTGCCTTCGGTCTTCCCCCTGTCCGCCGAGATACTACTCGATATTTGAGGCAACGCCGAACTGCGCGTCATGGCTTTCGTTGCTTTGACCTGATCAAGACCCGCACGCGCAGCCAGTAATTCGAAATTATGCTGACGCACTTCCTTAAGGCAATCCTCCCATGTGATCATTTCTCCGGCAGCCCATCCATTGATAGGACCACACACCAGAAAACACGTCCCTAAGAAAATCGAAACCCAAAACATTTTGTAACACTGCCGTTGACCGTCATCCTGACGAGCGAAGCGAGGAAGGATCGCCCTCAGTATCAACGGAGATCCCTCGGCCTGTGGCCTCGGGATGACGCCCATAACAGTTCTTTTATTTACCATACATCGCCTGCAATTGAGCCACTTTGGGGAATTCACTGTAATATTCCCCCTGCGGCCCGGTGAACCCGGTGCCGGAACGCTTGATCACGACCGACGCATAACCGCTTCCCGTCGTATTCGGGATATTGATCGTAAAATCTTCCTGCATTTTCTGCGGCACAACGGTCGCCGCGACCATCACCGGCTCCATAATGACCTGAACCGGCGGCTGCACCACCTGATAACCCTGCGGCACACGGGAATAATAAACACCGCTATACGCATAATAAACAACACCGTCGATCACGACCTGGTTCCACCCATCCGGGATGGCGCTCACCATCACGCCCTGAGGCGGCGGGATAACGACATATTCACGATGATGCCCTTGTGTATAAAAGATCCCGGTATGATAAAAGTATTTACTGCCCGAGAAACCGATCTCCACAAACCCCTTAGGAAGACTGGCACTGACATTACCGTAAGGATACCTCGCGTAATGCGGATAACTTTGATGATGGTCGCGTTTCCAGAAAGCCGCCTGGGCATCGGTCATCACACCTAAAGAAACTGCCATTAAGACCAAGAGCATTAGATATCTTTTCATACCCCACCTTTATGACCATTCGTTAAAGAGCGTCCGCCTTTTAGCAGGCGCCCTGATATACTATTTCTTTTCTTCGCTTACTGCTTCCGGCTTGCCTTCCCGCTTACCTTCCCTCTTGCCTTCCCACTTACCTTCTTTATGCATCTTAGAACGCGATTCCTTCATTGTTTTCTGGAACGCCGCGAACTGCTCCGGCGTCATGATCGTGCGCACTTCAAGGATCATATCCAAACGACGGTCTTCTCCCTTGATTATTAACGTCTTAAGCGTTTCATGAAGCGCCTTTACTTTGGCCACATCAAGGGTTGGTTTATCCAATTCCTGACCCAATGCTTCCCGGGCACTACGCATTTCTTCCCTGATCTTCTGCTCCTCAGCACGGCCTTTTTCACGCCCCGCCTTGAGCTTATCTCGCTGTTCAGCGCTTAAGCCCAGCTCATCAAATATTTTCTCAAAATGCCTTCCATCACCTTTCCCCTCATGCATACCCGGCGGAGGCCCCATTTGCTCAGGCTCTGCACAAAACCCGCTTCCCGACGCCAACAACAACATCCCCGCAACCAACCCCATAAGCAACGATCTTGTTCTCATACCCCACATCCTTTCGGTTTTATAAAAAGTATTTTTCCACACTTGTTCCATATCCTGATGTCGGCACATCTGAACGCACTGACAATGCCGCCATATACTCAACTTCATCCTGCTCAGCACTCATCTGCGCAGGCATTCTATTGATATTCGAAAAATGCACCAGCGTCACCGCCATCACCACAAAACACATTCCCGCGAATGCCGCCACAGGTCTTGGAAAAGCGAACTGCGAATGAAAAACTTCTCTAAGCCTATCAAGCCACCCTGGAGCCGGCTGCTCTTCTTGTGACAAGAGCTCTTCCTTGATGTTCATCCAAACGCTTTCCGGCGTCTTTTCCCGCGTTCCTTTCTCAAACGGCTCAACGGCCATGGCTTTGGCCACACGTGCAAATTCCAGGCACTCATGACACGTCATCAAATGCTTCTCAAGCTCACCCTTCGCCTGAGGCGCCATCCGCCCGTCGATATAATCTGTCAGGATAAGTTCCTGTATCTGTTCACATTTCATAAGCCAAGACCTCCTTCTTCACTGCCATCAACTTAAAACGCGCACGCTTGATCCTTGAGCGCACCGCGTTAATATCTATCTTCAGCGCCTGCGCAATCTCTTCATACGTCAGGCCGTCCATATTCCTAAGCAAGATGCACGCGCGCTGATCAGGCGTTAGTTCCGATAAAAGCGCATCGATCACACGCTCGTTATATTCTTTTGTGTCACGCGAAGCACCTTCATCCTTACCGGGATACGCATGCGCCTCTTCATCATATTCAACCGTCTGCGTCCGTACGGCCTTTGTTCTCTTTAAATGGTTCGATGTCGTATTGACCGCGATCCGGTAGATCCACGTTTTCAAACTCGACTGGCCTCTGAAGTTCTTCAGGCTACGGTGAACCATCAAAAAAACCTCCTGTGTCACTTCCTCGGCATCTTCGCGGCGGCGCATCATCCTAAGCGCAAAATTAAAGACATAATCCGCGTAAGCCCGGTATATTTCTTCAAAAGCACCGACATCACCGTCAGATGCGCTCTTGATCACCTCATCACAAACCTGTTGCATGCCCTAAGCCTTTCGTGATCGACCCTTCACTCTCTTTGACAACACGCGCTACCTAAAAGTTACTATCCATCTTACTTCTATTCCCCAAGACAATGAAGAGGTAAAGAAAATTACGGGGACATATACTTTTAGTACGTGTCCCCGTAAAAATTCTGCTCTGATAAGTCTTTTTATTGTGCAGCAGGTGCGGCAGCGGCGGCTTCAGCAGCAGCCTTGGCCTTGGCATCCTTTTCTTTCTTCATCTGCGCTTCATAAGACGCCTTGTTCAGGTAATATTTACCATTGCGATAATAACGCTTGCGGCGCTTGATCGCTTTACCTGTGTTCGCACACTTGAACTTCCACTCATTTTCAGGCTTAACCTTACCCATACTTCTCCTTAACGGTTTCAAGAGACTATATTCCGCCAGACAGCCTGGCAGACAAATTTCTCCTTGAATTGCGGCGTATTATAAGGAAACACCACGAAAGACGCAACAGAATTCTTCAAACAACATACAAAGATCGTTTTATAACAAGATCAGCCTGACTTCACCCCACTGATCAACGCCGCCTGGACTTATCACAAAAACTAAGCGCCGTACCATATTCTTATACAAGCGGAGTGAAATATGCCAATATTGTGCCCAACTACTGGTGGAGATGCGGGGAGACGAGAAGGCATTCTCACATCTCTCGTCGACAAATCAATTTATCGTCGTAAAATCACCGGTATTAGAATTATGGTTGGTTTCGGTTATTATGGTTGTTTTCGATTGTTTGGTAAATTGATGGTTGCAATTGGGTAGCAATAACAATAAGGTCAAACGCTTATAAAATTAGCTTTGCGCGCCAACTTCTCAGCTTGCAATCTATATTGTGGCTCTTTCAAATCCCAATTAATTATGTCTGAATGAAGGCTCTCCCACTTCCGGGGAGTATGTTCAACATTTAAGGACGGAATCATTCGCACAGCCTCAATACTTAGCTGTGCAACTCCCAAAAAAGATTGCTTCACATACTTCGCCCAATGTGAACCGCAATCCTTCATTTCGTCTGAACTCCGATTCCCATAACGTATTATAGAAGTTTCTAATCGCTTGTCGTTCTTTAAAGCATGCCGTGGTACAAATGGATTACCCGTCAGCTGTCCATCATTAAAAGGATCTTGCTCTTGTGTGACATACAATGCTAACTGTTCACCAGGCTCAATTGGAGAAATCGACATAACAAGTCATTCTTTATTGAGAAACATTCTGAAGAAAATTTGTAATCGTATCATCGTAGCCCAAGAAGACGGTTTGAACTCCGCAAAGTTCCGCACCATCTTTAAGGAATACAACAAAATTAACAAAACCCTGATCGTCGAAGGCAAGAGAAAGGAGCCTTCCATCACGCTGACGCCATTCCAAAGTAATTTGTCCGTTCGCACAAACTCCAGGCACAGGGCATGAAAAGTGTTCGGGAAGGATTAAAAGAAAAAGCATCGCGCTTCTGTAACCGACCAAAGAGACAGCCTCGGCATCTCTGGCATCCCATCCTGGGCTCGAACATCTTTCATAAATTGATACCAATTTCTGTAAAGCATGACCACACTTCGTCCTTTGAGATTCTTCATGCTTCTGGAGAATCTTTTCAGCCTCTGTCACGGAACTATACGTCTGAGAACATTCTTTTTCTAAAACAATCATTACGCGTACTCCTCTATCTTTTCCTTCACGATATTCCTAAAGAATGCCTTATCTTTTAAGTCCCTGATTGCTATCAAATGCTTGTTGATCTCTTCCCAAGAACAACTTCCAGATTGCTCAGTAAAAACATCAGAGTCAAAGACAACAACCCCACCTTGACCTTTTTGTGCCGGAGGGAGAACCGTCTTAATTAAAATAACAAAATAAGGAGTCCCGGGAACAGCCAAAACATCACGATGTAAAAATTGAACAAGTGACCAATTCTCTACCTGCTGTTCAAGAGGACAAACCTTATAATAATTCTTTCAAGAAAACGGCGTTTCCTTGGCCACCATTTGATTAATAAAACGAACACCAATCCTTTTTATCACTTGTGGATTTAATATTTTGCAATATATTGTCCACAAAGTCCGGGCTTCATCACAAAAGAGATTCCAATCCTGATACTCCCTAACCCGATTAAAAACAAACCCTGCCTTATTAAACTGCACGACGTGATTCCCATCATCTGAAGTCAACTTGTAACCCGCACATCCTAAACGTTGCTCTTTTGGTTGAGTGCCGTCAAGAGAAACGGTATATACAATCTCTCTACCCTCCTCAATTTTCTTGGAATAAATAGGCAGCTCTTTTAAAATTTCATCTTTTAATGTTTGTGGATTCCAACCATCTCCAGGCAAAACACGAAGATCAAGAACCGCCTCTGCAATTGGAGGTTTTGAAAGACGACGTATAGGAGCGAAATCATCCCGTGAAGCTATTAATAAATCACTCATAACAGTATTATAGATAAAAGTTGCTAAATTTGAAGAAAAGATTAAATATTATCAGATGTCAAAAAATTAACAGTCATGCCTCTTCTTTTTCTCCGAACCATCCAACTATCTACCTCACTCAACTTGAAACGAACCGCCTTTGGCAAACGATAATGCGGGATAATCCCTGAATGTGTCCAGAAATAGGCCGTCTGCTGGGAGACTCCCAGATATTCAGCAATGTCTTTTACTTGGACGAACTTTTCCATTCTTTACCCGGTGTCGTATTAGTTATTCGACCCCAATTAATAGCTATCAGGTTATACAAGCGTTGGCCTATAACATAACCTGTTTGATCCATTCAACTTATAGACTTCAACTAAAAATATGCCTGATTTGTGTCAGTTCTTACTTAAGAAAAGATCCTGCTATTATCCCATCGAATTCGATGGATTTAAGAAAATAATCCGGCAACACCGGCTTTAAATATGGCAGGGGCTGGGAGAAGGCTCACGACGACAATGCCCTCTTCTTCAAAATCAAAATAGAAACCAGGATGGACGTAAACGTGTTTTTCTTTAAGCAACCGCAACACCCATTCGTCTTCGGGGATATCCATGGGGATCCTGAGAAGCGCATACCAGCCGCCTTCGACAGGGAGAAGCTTGACATCTGAAGAAGCACGCACGGCCTCTTTCAAGGCTGTCAGATTATCATTAACACGCGCCATGATCTCATCACGGATAAGGTGAGACTCAGGCAGCCATTGAACGCACGCATTCTGCACCGGCGTACTGACAGACAGATAAGTATCCGCGATCACCTCAAGGCGCTCCAACGCGGGCTGAACTGATGCTTCAGGCCCATTGACCACGATCCAGCCAAGCTTCATCTGCGGCAACGCAAGTGATTTAGAAAGACCCGCCATCGCAAAACTAAGCGCCCCTGTATTCGACGCCGCGCTCACATAATCAGCCTTATGTTCATCGACAATATAGTCACAAAAGACCTCGTCGCTGATAATGGCCATTCCGTATTTAACACAGAGTGCATTAAGCCGGAGGAATTCTTCTTTCCTCACAAAAGAGCCTGTCGGATTATTGGGGCTAACAAGAACGATCGCTTTAACGCGCCCCTTGCGTGCGGCGCGCTCGATCGAATCAAGATCCAGACTCCAACGCTTGCCGTCAAATTCCAAGCGGTAATTGACTTCTTTTACATCATTAAGACCGGCGAGATAGGAAAAAAGAGGATACCCCGGCGCGGGGATCAAAACCTCATCCTCAGGGTTCATCAAAAGGCGGAACAAGAAAGAATATGCTTCGGAAGTGCTGGCCGTCAAGACAACCCGGTCAGCGGATACGCTTACCCCACGGCTGGCATAATAGCTGCATACTGCTTCGCGCGCTTTGAGCATGCCATTAGAAAGCGGGTCATAAATAAAATTATTCGTTTCCAAAAAAGCGTTCAGCCATTCCTGCGGATAATGAAAACCCGCCCGCGTTGGATTAGACTCGGTCAGGTCAATAAAAGAAGAACCCGCGGCCTTCAGCTCTTTTAGGGCCAAAGACAGCGGGTTTTCAGAAAGATCCCACTCCGTGCGGCGAGAGAACATTATTTACCTGCGCCAAAAGCACCGATCTCTTTATCAGCAAGATACAAACTGACCTTACCGGCAAGGCGGATGATATCAAGCACCTGTTTGACATTCGACTCTTCCTCGACCTGTTCATTGACAAACCACTGGAGGAAAGAAGTGACTGCATAATCATTGCTCTCGCGCGCTTCGCTCATGATCTTGTAGATCGACGCAGTAATGAACTGCTCATGCTTGAGCGCCGCCTCAAAGATCTCCTGGATATCTTTATAGGACGCTTTCGGTTCCTTGACCGCAGGAACTTCCGCCTGTTCGCCAATCTCAAGTAAAAAGCGGACGAACTTGAACATATGCCCACGCTCTTCTTCCGCTTGACGGAACATGAACTTTGCTGTTCCCATAAAACCATTCGCTTCAGCCCAAACAGCCATGGCAAGATAAAGCTGAGAAAAATCACCTTCATTGGCGATCTGTTCATTCAATAGTTTGATCACTTTTTTAGAAGCCATAACATTGTCCCTTTCGTATTTCTTTCTTAATACTGCTTAGCCCTGGATATCCTTATACATTCTTTTTGTCGTTCCCGAGAATATAACCTTACAACGATCTATTTGATCCCATCCGCAATAGACAAGACCAGATCCTGCGAGGCTTCCCAACCCAAGCAAGCATCTGTGATCGATCTGCCATACACGCCGCCATTAACATCCTGCGCACCCTCCAGAAGATAGCTTTCGATCATGAGCCCTCTGACAAAACGCTTAAGATCCGGTGCATATTTGAGACTGTTGATGACCTCACTCGCGACACGCGGCTGTTCCTGAAAGATCTTGTTTGAATTAGCATGACTGACGTCCACGATCACCGCCGGATGCATGAGGCCAGACCCTTCATAGAGTTTTTTTAAGCCGACAATGTTCTCATAATGATAATTCGGCACAGTCTTGCCAAATGGGGTAACGGCTCCGCGTAAAATAGTATGCGCATATGGGTTTCCCGGCGTTTTGACTTCCCATCCGTTATAAGAAAACACATGCGCTGACTGCGCGGCTTTCACAGAATTGAGCATGACACCCATATCCCCGCTCGTCGGATTCTTCATCCCGACCGGAATATCCAAACCACTGACCGTAAGACGGTGTTCCTGATTCTCCACCGAACGCGCACCGATCGCCACATAACTCAGCACATCCTCAAGGTAAGGATAATTGAAAGGATAAAGCATTTCATCCGCCGAGCTTAGACCCGATTCTCCCAGCGCCCGGATATGCATCTTGCGGATCGCGATGATCCCCTCGACAATATTCGGCTCATCGTTCGGGTCAGGCTGATGCGCCATGCCTTTATAACCAACGCCGGTCGTGCGCGGCTTGTTCGTATAGATACGCGGCAGAAGCATCAAACGGCTCTTGACCTTTTCCTGCAATTTCGAAAGACGCGCCACATATTCACACACCGCATCCTCATTATCAGCGGAACACGGCCCGATGATCAACAGGAACCTGTCGCTCTTGCCTGAAATGATATCCATGACTTCGCAGTCACGTTTCTTTTTTAATATTAATAATTCCGGATTAAGCGGAAGTTCCGCAAGGATCATTCCGACATCAGGAAGACGTTGACGATATTCAAATGGCATATGCTTTCCTTATTCCTTACGTCATTCCGAGGCCGTAAGCCGAGGAATCTCCGCAGATATTGGGTGAGATCCTTCCTCGCTTGGTTCGACTTTGCTCACCACAGACCGCTCGTCAGGATGACGTTGTAATGTTGACACCGTTACTGACGGGACCTGCTTCTTTAAAAGTTCAATATCAAGACGTGCACGCTTGAGCAATTTCTCGAGTTGCACAAAGTCATCCTTGGCCACCCACTGGTCGGCTTCTTTCTTACGGCTGATCTCTGCGTTTATTTTCTTAAGCTCACGGATCTCTTTTGATAATGCCGTCACATTCTGCTCAAGACCTTCTGACTTGGCCGACCAACGGTGCACATCCATGGTCAACGACTCTTTAACAATGCGCAGCTCTTTGACCTCATGATCCAACTTTATCCTTGAGGACTGTTCGCCGTGCAACGCATCGCGTGTCTGCTCAAGATCAAGCGTTAGTACTTTCTCACGCTGTTTTTCTTTCTTGGCCAATTCTTCTTCTTTAACACGCCAGGTCTTTTCCTGTTCAAGATGGCGTTGGGCACCATCCGCAGCAGCCTTCAGCTCAACGATCTCTTTTTCTTTATTCCGGACCAGCTTCTCTGCCGCCTGAACAGACTGTTCCAACTGCTGCAGTCTTCTTTCAGAACGCTCCGCGATACTTTTCCAATCCTTCTCTGGAACAGGAACAGTCTCCCTACGCGGCTTCTTCTCTTTCTTCTGTGCCGATGAACCTTCCAGCATTTGATAAAAAAAATAACCCATCCCCGCTAACGCCACAAAAGCGATCACCAAAAGCCAAAACGCTGACATGATCTTTTTCCTTTGCTTATTTCGCGAACTGCGCTTTGACTTTAATGATCTCCGCCTTGAGCGCCACAAATTGCTCATCAAGATCTGCTAACAAGGGCTCCGCCGCGGCAAGAGAACCGTCTTTCCCCAAACGATCAAGCGCCACGCATGTTTCGTGCATTTGCTTGGCAGAAATATTCCCGGTCGCACCTTTGAGGCTATGCGCCACCATCTGGAACTCCGAAACATTCCCGGACTTAAAAGCGTCATTGATCGTTTCACGCTTCCCGACGAAATCTTCAGAAAAAATATCGTAAAGCTCCAGCAATAACTCTTTGTCATCCTGCACACGCTCTAAGGCGTCCTTTAGATCAAGTACTTCACTCATGCGGCTTTCCTTTGTTGAATTGTTTTTATGATCTCAGCAAACATCACTTCTCTGTCAATGGGCTTGGAAACATACCCATCCATCCCTGAAGCCAAATATTTCTCCCGGTCGCCGGCCATGGCATTGGCGGTCATGGCGATGATCGGCACATGAGCTCCAGTCTGTTTCTCCTCCATACGGATCGCCGCTGTGGCTTCAATACCCGTCATCTCAGGCATATGATCATCCATCAGGATCACATCAAAACGCGTCTTGCCGATCTCATCGACCGCCGCGCGGCCTGTGCCTACCGCCACTACATCCCAACCCTTTTTCTCGAGCATTCGCGCCGCGATCTTCTGATTGACCAGATTATCTTCTGCCAAGAGGATACGGATACGCCCGACACCGTCCGATGAGACACCGTCGGCTGAACCATCTTCCAGCTTCACAGCTTGTTTAGCCACATTCTCACTCACCGGTAGACGGACAATAAAAAAGAACGTACTTCCCTTACCTTCTTCACTCTCAACCCAAACGCGCCCGCCCATCATCTCGGACAACTTCTTGGAAATAGCCAATCCCAAGCCCGTGCCACCGTAACGGCGTGCAGTCTTTTCATCCGCCTGAGAGAACACTTCAAAGATCCTCTCCTGACGATCTTTGGGAATACCGATACCAGTATCCTTGATCCCAAAAAGAAGCTCACACTCTTTCTCGTCGCGAGAACGCACGCTCACAGTGGCCGTGACACCCCCCGCATGCGTAAACTTGATCGAATTATTGATCAGATTGATCATGATCTGCCTGATACGCACCGGGTCCCCCATGAGAAGCGCCGGCACATCGGGATCCACATGCCAATTCAGATAAATATTCTTGTTCTGCGCCAGCACCGTCATCCCGCGACAAACGCTCTTGACGATCTCGGCGAGCGAGATCTCAATGGTCTCGATCGATATCTTGCCTGCCTCTGCTTTTGACAGATCCAGGATATCATTGATCAAACGCAACAGATTCCCGGCGGCATCCTTTGCCACTTTCAGATTATCGATCTGTTCTTCATCCAGTTTCGTATCAAATGTAAGATCGATCATCCCGATGATCGCGTTCATCGGCGTACGCAATTCATGTGACATCTTGGCAAGGAAAATACTCTTTGACGCATTCGCCTCTTCCGCGCTCAACTTGGCCTGGAAAAGCATTTCCTGAACGCGCTTCTGCTTGCTGATATCACGCAGGATACCAATAGACCCGACAACATTCCCGTCTGTATCCTTAAGGATCGAGACCGACGCATCCACGTCCAACAGCGCTCCGTCTTTCTTGATGACCTGGGTCACAATTCCCGAAAGAACGCCCTTCTCTCGGATATTAAGCTTGCGCATCTTGCGCCATTCACGTTCAGGATATAAATTCTGCACAGGCTTATTGAAAAAGTCCTCCCTGCCCATCTCGAACATCTGCTCCGCGAACGGGTTCCAGGCGATGATCTTCTCGTCTTTATCCGTCACCGTGATCGCCGCGGCTGTATTATCAAAAACAACTTTGAAAAGCTCTTTCGAACGGCTAAGGTCTTTCTCGATCTCGCGCTGGCGGGTGATATCCTCGACCACCACGTTCAAAACCTTGATCCGTCCTTTCAGGTCGCGCTCGACAGAGAATGACACCGCGCACCATACCGGATCACCTTTACGGCGCTTAAACGCGGCCTCGAATTTCTCAGGGACCTCACCCCGGTGAAGTGAACGCAGGACACTGCTGATGAATATGCGGTCCACAAAAGCATCCGAGAATTTCATCCCGACCACATCTTCAGGGTCACGCCCGACGAGCATTGCAAAAACAAGGTTCACGAACTCGAACTTCAGCTCGCGCCCGAACACCACGCGCGCGATGCCGATCTTCAGCGAATCGATAAAATTCCGTGTTTCTTTATTATCAATAGGCATAATCTATTTCCTTACCTTGATGTTCATCAAGACAGCCACAAGATTGATAACTCCAACGACAATGACCAAAAGCAGCAAACTGGTCCATAACAATTTCTGAAATCCGGTCTCAGGCGCGATCACCACAATGCCCTTGGCGGCATACATCATTAGCGCCAATCCAGCGACGAGCGAGAACATGGATAAAAAGAAAATGATCAATGAAAAAAGCCCTGCCAACAAGAACACATAAAAATTATACAAGGCCAGATTGTCTTTTGCGATACGGCTTGCAAGGATACCTATGCGTTTCATGCCGACATCCTCATCGTTCAAACTTAACTACGTTCTCCCACCACACCGTCGAATCCCATGTCTTAAGCGACTCCCAGAGCGCCTGTGCCGTCTTGGTCTTTAAAAACCCCGGTGCACGTTTAAGGAACTTATGCGCTACTGGATATCCATTGTCCTCATACTCTTTGGCCTGGACCAGACATTCCAGGATATCCGCGTCGCGCGAGACGAGTGCTTCCAGCGTCTGCTGCGTGTCATAATCACCCCGGATATCCTCAAGCGAACTCTTGACCTTCGGCGGCAATAAAGACACCTGATCCTTGAACACCCTTTTCTCCGCGGCCTTGAAATCAATATAGTAATGACCCATCTTATGCAGGTCATTAATGCGCGCTTCGTGAACATCATTGAACAGCGTCATGGCCAAAACACGATAAGGATCTGCCCCTTCCATATGCGCGATATAAAACCCAATGACCGCACACCGGAAACAATGATCTGCCACGCTCTCCGGGTTCTCGATGCCCGCCACCCACCAGCCGCTGCGCTTGACACGTTTAAGCAAACCAGCCTCAGCAAAAAAATCCAGTGCCGGTGACGACTTTTTCTTATTCCGGGAGGTTTTCATAATCCACCTTTTCACCATGGTCAGGCTGCGCATCCGCCTTAGCCTCTACAGGAACAACTGCTTTTCTCCGACGAACAGGCGGACGCTGTTTGCTGATCTCATAACAGAACATACTCGCCGCATTCGCCGCATTCAACGACATCCTCGGATGCGCCATGGGGATCGTTAATTTCATATCCAGCCTCTGCTGGATCACTTCCCTTATCCCTTTTTCTTCACATCCGATCACGAGGCCGAAAGGGAAAGGCAATTTCACACCCCTGACATCCTCGCCGTCCTTGACGACCGTGCCCGCTATCCAAAAACCCTTTTTCTTGGCTTTTTCGATCGCCTGACCTAAATTGTTCACCTTGCAGATCTGCACATAATTATCTCCGCCGCAAGCGACACGCAGCGCCGAATCAGTCACATGCACCGAATCATGGGTCGGAAGGACCACAACGAACCGGCCCAGACATCCCACCGTGCGGATGATCGCGCCAAGATTCTGCGGGTCCGTAAGCCCGTCGAGGAAAAGAAAACTGATCCCCTCATCTTCTGCCGTATCAAGGACATCCTCATAATCAGGATATTCAAAATCCGTTACTTCCATCATCAGCCCCTGCGTATTCAATGTCCGCCCGAGCTTGATCATTTTGTGCTCACCGACGACATTCACCGGGATGGCATACTTCTTCGCTTTGGAGGCAATATAACTATGCTCCGGATGGCCGGCCTCAACATAAATGACCCGCACACTTTTCGGATTAGCCTTCAGGCGTTCCAATACAGGATTCTTTCCGTAGATCTTCATTTCTTAATTCCTAACCCTAGATAGAAAACCGGTTTCAGGATGCTCCACCACCCGACGAAGGGCTTCATCTTTGTATAGCCCAGTTTCTTCGGCGGATAGATCTTTGTTACGAACACCTCGGTAAATTTATGACCGCCTTTAATAGCCTTGAACATCAAATAAGGTTCAAGTTCATAGGTATCGAGCCACGGCTGATCAAGATCAATACGCTCATCTTTCAGGATCGCTAAACGAAAAGCACGAAACCCATTGGTACTATCGGTGATCCTAACACCAGTAAAGAACGACATCAGCCACGGATGCATGCGTGTGGCGATCTTGCGATAGAACGGCATATCCCCGCCGGTGCCGACCTTCCCCTTATAACGTGAGCCTTGCACAAAATCCATTCCCTCGCTGCTGATCGGATGCAAAAGCTCTGGGATCTCCTCGGGATTGTCTTTATCGTTCCCGGCCATGATCACAATAATATCGTATGCATTCTTTTCGGCATACCGGATCGCAGTGCGGATAGCGGCGCCAACTCCCCGACGCTGTTCATGCTTGATCGTAGCGACCCCGCGCGACCCATAAGAGGTGATCATCTCGGTTGTTCCGTCCGTTGAGCCGTCATCCACGATCAAATAATCCACGAGCGAACGTGTCCGACTCTTTAGAAAACGCTCAATAACATTTTGTAATTTTATTTTCTCGTTAAAAGCAACAGGGCAGACCAGGACCTTAGGCATCATTCCCGCCCTTCTTGACCGGATGTCCGTCTTTGTCTGCAACGCCGATCTGCCGCGCCGGACTTCCGACCACGATCGCGAACGCCGGGACATCGCGTGTGACCACACTCCCCGCGCCTACCAACGCATATTCACCGATCGTCACTCCGCACAAGATCGTCGCATTCGCGCCAAGTGACGCGCCTTTCTTGACCGACACGCCCTCAAGCGTCCATCCCTCGCGACGGCTGCGCGGATAACGGTCATTGGAGAACGCCACATTAGGTCCCACGAATACCCCATCCTCAAGCGTCACACCCTCAAAGACCGACACGCCGTTCTTCACCGTCACATTATCCCCAATGACAGCGCCTTTATCGACATAACAGCAGTCGCAAATATTACAATTCTTACCGATCTTAGCGCCGGACTGGATATTGGAGAACGCCCGGATACGCGTCCCCTCGCCGACCATAGCCCCATCACTCACCAATGCTTTTTCGTGTTTGAAATAATCCATCATGAAATGGCGACAGGCGCCCCCTGCATATCCATTGACTTTTGAATAGCCCCAAGCGTCTTCACGACCGACGCGGCCTTGATAGCGTCGGACACCCCCGGCGCCTCATTCTTCTCAATGCAATTAATAAAATACTGCCCCTGCGCTTTAAGCGGCTCCTGTGCCCCGACCTTAGGGATCACGATCGCACCCTCGCGCGACAACAGCTGGAACTCGCCGTAAGATTCATAGAATTTAGTCGTACGTTCAACATGCTTGTCATACAAACGCACCGGCCCCAAAGGATCCAGATCATCCCACACCAGCATCTTCTTCTCACCGACAATGGTGATCTGCCTGACCTTGCGCGGGTCTGCCCAGCTCACATGCACATTGACAAGCACCTTATCAGGATATTCAAGCGTCGCAAATGAAAGGTCCTCAAGATTATTGCCCAGGCATTTTAATCCACGAGCAGAAGCGCTCTTAGCACTCCCGCCGAGAAGATAATCAAAGATCGAAATATCATGCGGAGCCAGGTCCCACAAGGCGTTGACATCATAACGGAACGGCCCAAGGTTAGTACGCTCGGAGTGGGCATAATAGATCTTGCCAAGCTCGCCGGAATCAATATATTCTTTCACCCAGCGGATACCGGTGTTAAATACAAAAACGTGCCCGACCATCAGGAAACGCCCCGCTTTCGCTGCGATCTCGCCGAGCGCCTGACATTCTTCCGCCGTCATGGCCAGCGGCTTTTCGCACAGCACATGCTTCCCCGCCAACAGAGCTTCTTTGGTAAATTGAAAATGAAATTTCGTAGGCGCCACAATGCAGACCGCGTCCACGCTCTTATTACTCAGGATATCCTGATAACGCGTGGTCGTCTCGATGGACGGGAAAAGAGTCTTGACCGCTTTCAGACGCGCATCATCCAGATCAGCACACATCACACATTCAGAATTCGAAAGCTGGGAAAAGACACGGATATGATTCGGCCCCCAGTGGCCACACCCGATAACGCCTACCTTTATCACAAAGTCTCCTTATAAAGATATTAATATAATAAGGTATTATACGGATGAACCGCCCGTTCCGAAAGCATTTCTTTTACCAAAACCACCTCCCTACCGGGAAGGGTGGAGGTTATTCAGAATAATTAGATTGCATCCTGACAAAATGGCTTTTAAGATATTAGAACTTATGATGAAAGACATTACTTCACTTAGCATCAAACACAAAATAATCCTGGGACTCATCAGCCTTGTTTCGCTGATAGCCCTCATCCAAACGAGCATGGAACTGCGGACATTATCCCAGGCCCGCGCGGCCACACCTTTTTTCTTTGCGGGCAATAAATTCTCGGGGCTCGAAACTATCCTAAAAGGTGAGCCCTATGTTGGTTACTGGAGCGACCGGGACATGGCTCTCGATAAGAACGGGGCTCTCTTCGCGCAAGCTCAACTTATCATGGCACCCGTCATTCTTGACCTTAACAACACAACCCACCGTTATACACTTCTTGACTGCGATGACCCCAAACGCGCGTTGGATAAGATCCGCGAAATAAGCGCGACCCCGGTCAAAGCCAATAACATGGGTGTTGTCCTGGCCTTAAGGTTAAGCCGATGATCTACGCACTCCCTCTTCTCATTTCTCTCGCGCTCGGCTTTTTTTCCCTACGCCTCATTTTTCCCGTATCAACACGGCCGTCATTCCTACTTCAACTTTTCCTAGGCGCTTCACTTGGCCTGTCCTTCAGCGCCTTTACCGGCTTTACCAGCCTGTTTTTTCTCGGACAATTTATTCCCGCCTATGTGATCAGTATACAGATGGCGGCACTTGCGCTTTTGATCACCATAGAACGAAAGATAAACAAAAACACACCGTTTATCCCCAAACACCCCTTTGACACCGTCGATCTATTGGCCTTATTTATTGCCGCTGTTGTGACCATACCCGTTATCCTCCATGCCAACCTCTATCCTTTCGGTGGCTGGGATGCGTGGTCATGCTGGAACACCAAGGCGCGCTTTATCTTTCTGGGCGGTGAAGACTGGAAGAACATGTTCGACCCCGTCTTGTGGCGAAGCAACACGGCTTATCCTTTTCTTCTGCCGCTAATGAACGCATGGCTCTGGTGTTTTAACGGAACTGCCGACCCTCTCGCCCCGCGCATCATCACCTGTGTTATTCCCTTTCTGACCGCAGGAATCCTCGCCGGAATATTGCGTGTCCTCACAAAACAGACCTATAGCCTTCTCGCTCCTGTATGGGTCTTCTCGCTTCTTTTTGCCGTTAAGCTCGCCTCAAGTCAATACAGCGATCACGTTGTCGGATTATATTTAATGACACTCTTCGGATGCTTCTTTCTTTTCAAAAGAACGAACGTCCACGGCTGGCTCATCCTGAGCGGACTTTTCCTGGGAGCTCTCAGCTTTTCCAAAAGCGAAGGCCTCGTGCTCGCGCTTATCAGCGGCAGTGTCATCAGCCTCTTTCTATTAACAGCACCAATAAAAGTCACTGACAAAAAGAACGCCATGCTGTCTTTCCTTATTCCCGCCATCATCGCCTTCATACCGACGGGCATCTTTCAACTGACCTTGGCACCCGACAGCCATACCTTCATCAACGGCCTTACATCCACCACAAAACCAACAAGCCTAGAGCGCCTGGGCGTCACCGCTTATTTCTTCTGGATCGAGTTGACCAGCATAAAATGGCTCGGTTTCTGGATCATCGCACTCGCCGCCGCCATCACCAACTACCGCCGGGCATTCTCATCCTCCCTTTTGATCGCACACGTTGTCATCACAACTTATTTTCTGGTCGTCGGCGGGGTCTACTACGTCAATACCTTCTTCGAGATCGTCTGGTGGCTCTCCACCACGCTCAACCGAATCACCTTCGCCCTCATGCCCGCCACCGCCCTGTGGGTCTTTGCGTCATTTTCAAAAGAATAAGCAATAATTTATGTGCGTTTGGCGTTTGGGTTGTTTCCCTGGGGTGCTTTCGTATGCAACCGTTTGGTTGGTTGGCAGAGTGCTTGGGGACACGAAGCCCCGCATATTATTTTGTTGCGGGGCATCATGTCCCCTGGTCGGCATTGGGGTTTTAGTTGACGTCTTAAACTGGCTGGCTTTGCCGCGCCAAGTGACGGAGCCCTTGCCGCCCGCAACAAGCGACATTGCCCAAAACGTTCCGCGCTATTTAATCCCCCGTTAGCACTAGCACAACCAAGAATCAGATGAACTCCGTCCTAAGCGAGCGAGGACGGCGAGGTGGCACGTTAAGGCAGGCAAAGCGACTGGAAAGCTGCACCGATATAACAAAAAAACCTCTTAACAAAAAAGTTAAGAGGGTTCCTGATGCTGCTGAATTATCGAAAACTAAAGATTATCGCTTAATGGATAATACCTTGAACCGCTTAGTACCCGCCGGGACTTTGATGACCGCTTCATCCCCGACCTGCTTGGTCAAAAGACCTTTACCGATAGGCGAAAAAACAGAAAGACCATCATCCGCAAACTCCACTTCTTCCGGAGCCAAAAGCGTATAGGATACTTTTTCTTTCGTATCAAGATCCTGGATCTCGATCGTTGCACCGATAAAGACCTTATCGGAGGGGATATTTAGATCCTCAATAAAGGCCACATCCGCCAACTGCCCTTCGCACTCCGAGATGCGTGCCTCGTTATGCGCCTGGGCGTCCTTGGCCGCATCATATTCGGCGTTCTCGGAGATGTCGCCCTGCGCCCGCGCCTCTCCGATCGCCTTGGCAATACGGATGCGCTCAGTCGTTTTTAAAAACTCCAGCTGTTCGAGCAATTTCTGATAACCCGAACGACGAAGATAAACTTGTCCTGCCATAAAAGTCAACTCCTTACATCTTCTCAACAGCGCGTGACATGACCGGGATGACCTCTTTGGCTTCATCTTTGGTCATTCTGCCAAGCTTGCTAAAACGCCATTCGCCGGAAGCGTCTGCATTCTCACGGCCGACCTGAAGCTTCTTCTCGCCGTTGTTGTAAGAATACACACCGACGGTGATGCGTGTTCCGCTCATTTCTTTCACTTCTTTGAAGATCTCAACATCTAGGTTCTTGTCGTAAGGCATACATCCTCCTGGTTATTATAAAAAATTTACGTGAGCCCCGGGATATTGAAACCGCCCGCTTTTTGCATCTGCATGGCAGCTTCCTTCTGGGACTTCTTGATCGCCATATTGATGGCCTTTACCATCTCTGTTTGAAAACGCGCCCGCTGTTTCGGGTCCATCCAGCTGTCTTCGACTTCGACGGACTGGAACATCTGGGCGCCATTGAGCTTGATCTTGATGCCGCGCACTTCATTATATTCAATAACGATCTTCTCGAGCTCTTTCTTGAGCTTATCCGCCTGCTGCTTTAATTCCATCAACTTCTTCATCTGATCGAACATGACAACTCCTTAACAAACATTAATAAAAATTAATAATAACGTACCGGACGCATCAACATAACGATCAGCATCGTGAATAAACGGTTCGCTATCAACAACGCGATGATCGCCATAATAGGAGAAAGATCAAATCCCATCTTGGGGAAAAGATTACGGAACGGCACAAGGATCGGTTCGGTCGCTTTTTCAAGGAACTGAACACCCGGCTGCGTCTTATCTGCGTTCGTCCAGGTCACAATGCCGCGCGCCAAAAGAATAAGGACATACACATTCACTGCGATGCTGACCAAATGTAATATTTGATACATGTCTTTCTCCTTTTTATATATATTTAAGTTATATCTCTTATACTTTAAAAAGTATTATTTGGCAAGAGGGATTCTCCTTTTGCCTGCCTTTGCCTACCTTATACTAAAAGCAAGATCGAACAATGTCTGTACCAAAAACTGCTTTAGAAAGAACAGGATCAAGAACGCAATGAGTGGTGAAATGTCGATCGGCATCTGCGGTAACAAGCGACGAATGGGCGCCAGTATCGGCTCGGTCACTCTTTCTAGGAACTGAACGATCGGATTGAACGGATCAGGATTCACCCAGCTGATAAGTGCACGGATCAAAATAAGCCACTTCGCGGCCTCCAGCACAACCTCAAGGACCCTGGCGATCGCCACCAGGAAATTCGATAGGACGAACATAAAAACCTCTTAGCCTTCGTTAACAACGGTTCTGGTCGGATACGGGATCACAATATTCTCCTCGGCATAACGCTTGGTCAAACTTTTAATGAAATGATGTTTGACCAGATAACTGGAAGCCATATCCTCGGCGCGTAACACCACTTTCAAGCTGATGCTTGATTCACCTAGATCAGAAAAACGTGCCACGGGTTGGAATGTCTTAACCCCGCCTTCAACGGTCTTTAACACTTGCGCGGCCACTTCAAGCGTAACGCGTTCCACTTTATCAAGATCGGCATTATAGTTAACTCCGACCGATACAGGGACCGCAACCTCATTATCGGGTAGACAGAAATTAATGACGCGCGAATTGACCAGAAATTTATTCGGCATCACGATCATATTATTATTCGGGAGGATGATCCAGGTCGAACGCCAGCCGATCTTCTCAACAACACCTTCTTCACCCGACTCCAGGCGGATCATTTGACCTGCCGCGATCGGTTTATCCGCGATCAGCTGAACACCCGAAAAGAAATTCTCCAGCATCGGTTGAATAGCCAGCGCGACCGCCAGAGACCCCACACCTAAAGAAGCAACGATCGGCGTGATCGATACACCGAAGGTATCAAGCAGGATAAGCGCACCGATACAAAAGATGAGTATCTTAACAAACCCCTGCGCGATCCCGCCCGTGGCTTTAAGCACTTCGACCGTTTTCATGCCTTCACGGATCATGCCTTGCAAGAACTTATCAATAAAAACAATACCCGCCACAATGCAGGTCACCTTAAAACCGATCATCAAATACTTGAGAAGCTGCGCATCATTCGCTTGTGGTACCAAATGTTCAACGACTAGGACGCCGCTGGCATAGACCAATAACTGCACCGGGAAGCGGCTTGCTTCCATGAGAAGATCATCAAAATGATTCTCGGTCCTATCCGTGAGCTTTTTGATGATCGCAAATACGATCCGCTTCAGTGCAGAAAGAACGATCACCCACACCAGAAAAACAAGCGGGATAAGTAACCACGGTGATATCCGAAGATCAGCCAAAAAAGAACTGCCCATACAACGCTCCATTATTCTTTATTGTTTTATTAGAAAAGTTTGAACAAATTCCCCTGGATAACGCGGTCTTCGATGCGGTCGAGCACGCGCTTGGTCTTGCGCGAGATCGTCTTGAGCTCCCCCATCATACCATTGATCCCGACGGTCGTCTGATTAAAAGAAGCCGCTGTATCCTGCAGGACCACAGCGAGATCATAGACATCCAGCATCGGGTCGCCCATCACAGGCTGTTCAATATCAAGTGTCAACAGCCCTTGCTTCCGGCTGATCTCGACGTATTTCGCACCAAGGACGCCTTCGGTCTGA
>DYQZ01000006.1:0-10284 GCA_020719005.1 Candidatus Omnitrophus sp. | reverse complement strand
GCCGTACTGCGACGCACCTGCCGTTCGTAACGCGTTTCGATACCGAGCATGACCTTAAGGCCGCGGCCCGCAACCTCTTCCTCGAGAAAATCAATCGCCTCGACCGTGCCGACCGTCACGCCCGAAAGCCTGACTGGAGCGCCCTCAGTAAGTCCACCCACTTTATCAAACAACACTTCCATCTGGAATTTCGGCTGAGTGAACCCCTTCTGGAACCCGATAAAATAAATGACCCATCCCACCACACACAGGCCAACAATAAAAAAGACACCGGCCGATAAATATTTCATCGTTTCATTCTTTGCCATAATATTATACCCGCAAGAATTCTTTTACGAACACGTTAACCGACGAACGCAAGAGGGCTTCATCCCCGTCTGCGACAATACGCCCTTCATTTAAGACCACGGCCCGATCTGCTGTACGTAGTGCATTGATCACATCATGTGTCGTCAGGACCGTCGTGCATCCGAGCTTTTTTGACAACCTGCGGATGAGCTCTGATATATCGCGGCTGCGCATCGGGTCCAAACCTGATGTCGGCTCATCGCACAAAAGCACCTTTGCATCACCGACCATGGCACGTGCCAGTGCAACACGTTTTTTCATCCCGCCCGAAAGCTCGGAAGGATATTTATCCCCCTGCCCCGCCATATCGACGAGCTCCAGGAATTCATTTACTTTTGTCTGGATCTCCGTCGGATTTAAACGCGTATGTTCCTTAAGCGGGAATGCCACGTTCTCCTCAACGGTCATAAAATCAAACAGCGCCCCCTCCTGGAACAAATACCCGATCCGGTGGCGGAACAACAACAGCTCCGTATCATTTAATGCGCCAATATCCTGCCCGTCGATCTCGATCGTTCCCGCATCCGGCGTCAAAAGTCCTGCCAAATGCTGCAACAAAACGGTCTTACCCGTTCCGCTCGGCCCCATCACCGCGAGGATCTCACCTGTGGGGATCGTCAGGTCCATCCCCTCGATGACGCTGACACCGTTGAACATCTTAACAAGGCCGCTGATACGGATCATGGCTGTTTTTCACACGCCCGGTATTTATTGCGCGCAAAACGGATATAAATACGTTCAAAAGGCCTGACGTCCGCGCGGTCAATATAGAACGGGGTCTCGCGATAGACGCCGGCTTGATATACTTCATTATCGAGTAAATTCTCAATGTCGTCTGTGGGAAACCACGGTGCCCCCTCGAACTCAATAGGCTCGCCGTTACGGACCCAGACCGGTTCAGCGGCGGGCTCACTCAAGAAGCCATCATTCTTTTGCTGGGCCATTTGGCATCCGCCACACCCCATGAAAACCACCACCGCCAACAGCATATAAGGCCAGGACCGTTTTTTCATCCATTCCCCCAGAACGTAAGGACCATTTTAGTGACGAACGTATTTGAGACGATCACCAGCACATAACACAGCGCCACGGCCGCAGTCGTAAAGCGCCCGACGCCAAGTGACCCGCCTGTCGTTGATATCCCCTTATAACAGCACACCCATCCGATCAGGAGCGCAAAAACAAATATCTTGATGAACCCACAGAAGAAGTCGCTATATCCGATCGCATGGACCGTTTGGTAATAATAATAGGAACTCGGGATACCGGCCTGCGTGACCGCGATAAAATATCCTCCCAAAATACCGACCAGTTCCGAAACAACGACGAGAACAGGCAACACTAGAAAACACGCGAGCATCCTTGGCACCACAAAGAATTCGACAGGGTCCACCCCCATCACCCGTGTTGCCTGAAGCTGATTGTTCACGCTCATTGTCGCAAGCTCAGCAGCCATCCCCGCACCCGCTTTGCCTGAAAAGACCAACGCCGTAAAAACAGGGCTCATTTCACGCACCAAGGAAAGCGCCACCAACTGCGCGATGAACTCTTTCGCACCGAAGCGCCCCATCATGACCTGCCCCTGCATGGCCAAAACAGCACCAGAGGCGGCTGATGCCAACGTCACAATAATGAGCGAGCCAACGCCCTGTTCATAAACCTGCTTAAAAACCTCGTCCCAGCGCACACGGCCACGGACGATATACTTAAGCACATCGCCCAGCAAACAAACCGCTTTACCAAGACCAATGATCGTGTCTTTCACGTTGATGATCCCGCCTGTTAGATCATGTTCTGATTATACGCCTGACGTCTGCCGCTGAACATCAAAATCGGCATTCTATTACTTGATCGATGGGCCGTCTTTTTTCTTCCCCAGCCAACGGTCGCTCAGTTCGCGGTTGATCCGTGTCGCAAGAGTATAAGAAATGGTCTTTGTATCCACACCGGCTGACGAAGCGACGCGCCCTGGGGCATCTTTTTTCTGCGCCTGCACAACAAAAAGGTCCACGCTCCACACCTGTGCGCCTAAAGCCCCGACATACTGCGCAAGGGCCCTGTCATCCGTCACCACGACCATGTCCGCCGGACGCAGTGCCTCCGTCACAAGTCGTTTGATAAGATCATCCGCACTCTCACCTTTTGAAAAAAGAACACGGGTCTGCCCGTGCAATGCCCCGCCGCACACATCCTCACTGCCGTCAAAGACCACCGTCACATCATTACGCGCACTGCCCTGCGGACGATGCGTTTCGATAAAACGCACCAACGCCGCGCGGGAGGCTTCAAGTGTTGGCGCGCTCAGTTGTGGGATCTTGTGCGTCAGGTTGTATCCGTCGATCAGAAGGTGACGTGACATACATGACTCCGCCGAAAATACCGACCGCGATAATAAAAAAGAAACTGATAAGGCTCAGGCTGACCGCGATCCCCTGCCCGATGCCGACCTTGCCCAGGAGATAGACCCATCCGAACTCGCGCACCCCCAGGCCTCCGATCGACGGCAAGAATGTGACCGCCGAGATAATGGGCGTAAAGATAATGAAATGCAACAAATGGACTTCCTGATGAAGCGCAAGCGCGATGAGATAATACATGAATGCACCCAAAAGCTGGATGCCGCACGAAAGAAGGATGCATCCAAAACCTGTGCGTTTGCGGCCTTTCATGAGCAGCACATCCGCGTGCATGTCCATGAGCGCCTTGTGAAAACGCGGGATCTTTAAAAAAACGCGGCAAAAGAACGTATAGATCCGTTCATTAAAAAGCATACCACCGATCGCAACCGACATCGTCGTCAAGACAACAATAGGAACGATAACGGACGGCGCATCAATAACGCTTCCGCCGATGAAATAAGCAAAGAACGCCACCACGACCAGCCCCGCAAAACCGCTCAAACGGTCGAGCACGACTGATGCGTATACCTTGGGTTTCTGCCCCGCGCCGCGCGCAAGGCCATATGCTTTCACCAGATGCCCGCCGATCGAAGTCGGAAGGAACAGATTACAAAAAAGACCAATGAAGAAATACCGGCACACCTGCCCGATCGGCGCTGTAAAATTCAATGCTTTCATGAAAATGAACCAGCGCACCAGGACGATCAACTGCAGTACGACATGCACCAGAAATGCCCACCATAAAAGCGTCACATCCGCGGCTTTAAGTGCACTGATCGTGTCGGGCCAATTCACCATGGAGAAAACCCACCACAAAAGCGCCACGCTCAGTACGATACGACCCAATAAGGATAGGGCGTCTTTCATCTTATCTGTCATACACCAACCTTTTGTGTGAACGCCTGAGCATATCCTTCCTCGGCGAGATATGAACTACGGACCAGCGGCGCGGACGCCGCAAATTTAAACCCCATCAAAAGGGCTTCTTGTCGATATATTTCAAAGACCTCAGGTCGGACAAAACGGGCAACCGGCACATGCCTCGCAGAAACACCGGGCGCCAGATACTGACCGATCGTCACGAGATCACACCCCGCTTCTTTCAATTCCAAAAGCGTTGCGAAGATCTCATCATCGCGCTCGCCCAAGCCCGCCATCAATCCCGATTTCACGAGCGCCTTGCCATACTGATGCGCCAGCCTTAACGTTTGAAGCGACCTGTCGTGATCCGCCCTTGAACGCAACACAGGCGACATCCGCCGGACCGTCTCAATATTATGACCGAACACATCCACACCCGAGTCCAGCACCGTCTGGATCAATGCCTCACGTGCAGAAAAGTCGGGCACGAGCGCTTCAACAATAACCCCTGGGACCACCGCCTTGACCTTGCGGATCACCGACGCAAAATGCCCTGCGCCCTCGTCGGGGAGATCATCTCGCGTCACAGAGGTGATCACAACATATTTAAGTCCAAGCGCGTGAACAGCTTCAGCCACACGCACGGGCTCATCCGCATTCACCGCTAAAGGAACGCCGCTTTTAACCGCGCAAAACCGGCAGGAACGTGTGCATGTGTCGCCTAAGATCATGAACGTGGCGGTTTTCCGGCCCCAACAACATCCCAGGTTCGGGCACCGCGCCCCTTCACACACCGTGTGAAGTCCCGACGGACGAAGCAGCTCTTTCATCCGCCGCATCGCCCTCGCATCCGGCACTTCCTGCCTGAACCAGACAGGCAATGGCTGCAAGGCACCGCTAGACATCACGCCACCTTAATGCCAACCCGGCTTATTTCTTCAAGGCGCGCCAACTTTTCCTGGAACTTTTCCCGCTCGTCTTTCGAAGCATAATCAATGACCATGCGCCCGAAAAGATGATCGGCTTCGTGTTGAAATATTTTTGCTAACAATCCTGTAAGATCACGCTCGACCTTGTGGCCGTCCTCATCCAGATAACGGATGCGGACAAACGACGGGCGTTTGACATTGATACGGATACCCGGAAGGCTCAAACAACCTTCTTCCATCACGGTCTCGTCGGACGACTTCTTGATGAATTCAGGATTAATGACCGCAAAAGGTCCTTCGCCCGCATCCGCCACAAAGATCTGTTCATTGATGCCGACCTGGGACGCCGCAAGGCCTGAGCCTTCAAACTCATACATCGCACGCATGAGTTCTCTAATGAGGATACGCTCCGCTGGGCCGACCGACGCCACTTTGAAGGCGATCTTCCGCAAACAAGGGTCACCGTAAAATCTAAGCTTTAACGCGGTTGCCATCGTCGAGATTCACTGTTTTGATCTTCATGGCACGCGCTTCTTCGGGCGTGACGGTCGCGTAACTGACAATAATAAGTTTATCTCCCACATACCCTTGGCGTGCGGCCGGACCGTTCAAACAGATCTGACCTGAACCGGCCTTGCCCGCGATGACATACGTTTCAAGACGGGCGCCGTTGTTGACATTGAAGATCTCAACCTTTTCGCCAGGAATGATCCCGACGGCATTGATGATCGCCTCGTCAATGGTGATACTGCCTTCATAGTAGAGTTCCGCCTGGGTGACCTTGGCATGCGAGATCTTGGCTTTACAACATGTAATGAACATTGTCTCTCCGTATCACAACTGTGCTTTTAATTTCTCAAGTAACTTTGTTTTGGGCAATGCCCCCACCATCTGATCGACCGGCTTGCCATTCTTAAAAATAATGAGCGTCGGGATCGACATGACATTAAAATCCGCGGCCAGATCCTGTGCTTCGTCGATGTTGACCTTGCAAACCTTGGCCTTACCAGCCATCTCAACGGCGATCTCCTCGACCATAGGAAGGACCATACGGCACGGCCCGCACCACTCGGCCCAGAAATCAACGAGCACCGGAAGAGGCGACTTCAGCACTTCACTCTCAAAATTGGCGGCATTCACCGCAATGGCATGACCCATAGGGAACCTCCGGTTTATCCTTTAATAAGTAAGTGGTAATTATATAGAGGGCTTTAAAAGAGGGCAAGTTATTTTACAGGCTTAAGCTTATTCGAAAGAAAATGAGCCGCGGCTTTATTAGGAACCCCATTCTGCACAGGCGCCACTGCATGGCGGGCGCGAAGCATGCGGCTGATGTCTTTCTGACGATTATTAGTGTTCGGCTGACCGTATGCCATCAAAATCTCCGGGTAAGACCGATGGCGGCGGTTAAAAGGAGGTTCTCATCCACCAAGGGGCTTTTGCGGATCTTGGCATCGAGCACTTCAACCCCGAAACGGGTGATCACGATCCAATCCCGTGAGAAACCGCTGTTGAACATGATCCCGCCGACATAATTGACAGCAGTCCCTGGATGATATGCACTGCGCTCTGCGCGAACTTCGCTCGGTTCAACCCCATAATAATAATCTGTCAGCTCACTTGAAAGCACGCGCACGCCCAAAGACGGCACCGCCTCAAAATAATGATGCTTGAATTTCTTGGACAGAACAACTTCGCCGGAACGACCGTCATTGCGGCTCAAAAGATCATTAACCGCTTTGAATGACAATGTCATATCCTTGCCATATGGCAACGCCCAGTCCACACCCAGACCTCCGTCGAGCGACCACAGCCGATCATCCATACCCGAAAGCGCGTCGGAATAACTCGCCCGATATCCCATCAAACGCGGCGCAATAATGACCTTGGCCGTAAGCGGCGCCTTGTCATAAAACTTATACCCAGCCTCGATCCCCCGCACATAAAAAGGCCCCTTATCCCAAACAAGCGAGAACAACGGCGTGACTTTATTGTCCACGCCTCGGTAAGGGCTCTGTGAAACAAGCACTCCTGCACCGATCAGACGAAAAGACTCTTCCTCAGCACGAACAACGCCTGTCAACGCCAAAGAACACAACACTGCGGCCAGCACTTTCTTGAACATCATCTAAAACCCCATTTCTTTGTTAGGTAAAAATAGGGACACGATGAATTTTCTTATTTCTATTTATTTCTAGCTACTTAAGAAAATCCATCGTGTCCCTACTTTTCCTGCTTTCTAGAAACTCATCAATTTCGGGAATTTGGCGTGGGTCAGGGCGGTTTCTTCGCTGATCTTTCCCTGTTTAACGAGTGTGGTCAGGCATTGTTCGATCGTATACATCCCCTCACGTCCTGTTTCCATCTGGCTTCGGATCTCGGACTGGGAACTGCGGCGGATCATGTTTCGGATCGCGACCGTTGAGACCATGACCTCGGTCGCGAGCACACGCCCGGCTTCGCTTTTATGAGGCAATAACTGCTGTCCGACCACCGCCGCTAGGTTCTCGGCAAGCTGAACACGGATCTGCGCCTGACGGTCGCCGGGATAAACGTCGATGATACGGTTGACCGCTTCGATCGCATCTGATGAATGAAGGGTCCCAATGACCAAGTGACCTGTTTCAGCAGTCGTCAGTGCCATGGAAATAGATTCAAGGTCGCGCATTTCACCGACGACGACAACATCAGGGTCCTGGCGAAGCGCATATTTAAGGCCAGTGGCAAAAGACGCCGTGTCCATCCCGACCTCACGCTGGATGATCAAACTCCGTTTAGATTGATACACGAACTCGATCGGGTCTTCGATCGTGATGATCTTTGCGTCCCGCTCCTGGTTGATGACCTCGACCATGTGCATCATCGTCGTTGTTTTACCGCTTCCCGCCTTACCAACGAGAAGGACAAGGCCGCTTTTACGGCGGGTCAATTCTGCGATAACGGGCGGTAAACCTAATTCATCGAGTGAGCGAAGTGCGCCGGGCATGATACGAATGGTCGCCGCGACCGTACCTTTGTTCATATGGAGATTGGCACGAAAGAAATATTCTTTGAAGTAATAATGGGAGAAATCGAGTTCACGGTTCTTCTCGAACGCTTCACGCTGGGTGGGGGTGATGACCTCATAGAGGATATTTTTCAATTCTTCCTCAGTCAAAACAGGCGTATCAAAAGACACCAGGCGACCATTGATACGGAACACCGCTGGCTGATCCACTGATAAATGAACGTCCGATGCTTTATGCTGGACAGCCATTTCCAAATAAACACGGATACGCGCGGATTCAGGGATCGTTAAGTCATGCATAAGGTCATCCTCTTAAGTTAACGTCGTTAAAGCAAAGCATACCACAGGTTCTAAAGAAAGCACAGGGACATGGGTGATTTTCATCTCTCCCGCGTCATGATCATTTTGATGCCGGCACCAGGATCGCGGTCACGCTCGTAAAGACCGGCGCCTTGATGACAACAAGAAAAGGCAAGCGGTCTTCATCGGTCGTAATATACCCGCTCGCCGAACCTTCACGCACTTGATCGCCATTCAGACGCGCGAAAGGCACAAGATGGAACACCTCTTTTTTGCCGCGCCTAGGAACGTTCATCACACGCTTCGCGCCAATGTTCAAGAAAAGGTCATATACTTTCTCGCTGTTATACACGTGGAATGAAAACGTCTTTCCTTCCTCGAGCGGCAGAAAACGCGCCGCATAAGATGCAGTCACGGTGTCCTGAACGTCACTGGGGATATCCACTACTTTAGAAGAACCGTCTGTCTCACTTTTAAAATATGCTTTTCCAGTCTCATGATCAAAATCCGTGGCCGAATCTTTCTTGTAAGAGCCTTCCCTACGATGGACTTCATGACGTAAAGAATACAAATGCTCCACATCCAGGTAAGACACATACCGATCCTCGATCCTATACAGCGTCGAACAAAACCCGACCGTGCGCGCCGTGACCTCGATGCGATACGCCTTGCGCCCCCGCAATTCCTCAATGCCCTTGACCTCTGAAACAAGCTCTCCCGCCGTGATGCCAAGCCATTTGATCTTATAGACCAGCCGTTCAGGATGCAACCCAATGCCGCTCTCTTCGACCTCTTCCTTCAGCGTCAAGGCGATAGCCGGCGTTGAACGCAACACACTATCCGCATCGATCACATGCGTAACGTCGAGCGGCCTTCGGCATCCAACCAAAAGAAATGTTATACTTAATAAGGCGAGGCAATATTTTTTCGCTAAATGATTTGGCATTACCCCTGCTCTCTTTATAATGAATATCGCTTTTTAAAATGCGGCCCAAACCCTTATTAATCCTGTCAACAAGCGAGGCGGCCTATGGCTTCAAAAAAAACAAAACTGTTCGTTTTAGATACCAACGTTATTCTACATGACAGTGCGTGCCTCCACCAGTTCAAAGAACATGATGTTGTTGTTCCCATCGCGGTCATCGAAGAACTTGATAAATTCAAGAAAGGGAATGAGTCCCTCAACTTCCAGGCCAGGCATTTCCTCAAAGAACTCGATAAGATCAGCGCGGACGGGATTTTCAACGGCGGCATCTCCATCGGCAAAAACCGCGGGAACCTTATCATCAAGCTCGACCAGAAATTCCACCCCGACCTGAAGCTTCATTTCGAATACGATAAACCCGACCATAAAATACTGAACTGCGCCTATTGCCTCGCGAAAGAGAACTCTGACCGCGAAGTGACCCTCGTCACCAAGGACGTGAACCTGCGCGTCAAGGCCAAGGCCGTTCATCTGATCGCTGAAGACTACACGACCGATCACGTTAAGGATATCTCGACGATCTACAAAGGCTACCGCTTCGAGGAGAATGTTTCCAAAGAAGTGATCCACAGCCTCTGCCATGACCCTAAAGGCGTTGTGCCGAAATCGTTCAAATCACGCGCGCGGCTTCTCCCTAATGAATTCATCGTCGCACGGAACAAGGATATGTCGGCACTCGGTTTCATGGACCCACAGGACGGGATGGTCAAACACATCACCAAGGTACATGCCTCGAACATCAAACCGCGGAACGTCGAGCAGATGTTCACGCTTCACGCACTGTTAAATCAAAATATCCGTCTCGTGACGATCACGGGCAAAGCAGGAACAGGAAAAACGCTCCTCGCGCTCGCGGCCGCGCTCGAACAGCGCGAGAACTACAAACAGCTTTTCCTCTCGCGTCCGATCGTAGCACTCTCGAACAAGGACCTCGGCTATCTTCCGGGGAGCGTGGATGAAAAGATCGGGCCTTACATGCAGCCGTTATATGACAACCTCGGCGTCATCCAGGATCGGCATATCGACCCGACAGAACGCCGCGGCAAGAAATTCCAGAAAATGCTCGATGAAGAAAAACTTGTGATCTCACCCCTTGCCTATATCCGCGGCCGGTCACTCGTTGATACCTACTTCATCGTCGATGAAGCACAGAACCTCACTCCGCATGAGATCAAGACCATCATCACGCGCGCGGGCGAGAACACCAAAATGGTCTTCTGCGGCGACATTTTCCAGATCGATCATCCGTATCTGGATATGTATTCAAACGGCTTGAGTTATCTGATCGACAAGATGCAGGGGCAGAAACTCTACACCCACATCTTCCTCGAGAAAGGCGAACGCTCGGAGCTGGCAGAACTGGCAAGTGACTTGCTGTAGCGCTGTATTTGGTTTGGCTTATAGGGGTTTACCTGGGATGCTTTCGCATTCAGCGCTTGGCTTGCTTGGCAACGT
>DYQZ01000041.1 GCA_020719005.1 Candidatus Omnitrophus sp. | reverse complement strand
ATATGAGCAGATGGGTGCGATCCCGTCGCTAAAAGAACGATCTCATCGAACACGAGCCCTCTTAAACGCAGCAACAGCCCCGCTTCATCAAGGCCTTCCGCTTCCATATCAATAACAACACTGTCCGCATGTCCTTTTGCCATGAGCGCCAGCCACACTGGAGGCTCAATGGCCGCCAAATGCTGGACCTTGCCGTATTGGCGTTTTTTGTCATTAGGTTTAACAAAGACTGTGGGCATGGCTTTTAAATATTCGCGTACTGTTTGCGTTTAATGATCTGATACGCCTTGACCAATTCCGCGATACCGGCGGAAAGAGACATGTCCGGTCTAAATCCTGTCTTCTCGATCTTCTCATTGGAAACAATATAATCTCTCTTGTCAGGATCCTCCCCGACCGCGGCCTCAATAAAATAAAAATCAGGAACATGCTTCTTGATCGCTTCACATAATTCCATCTTGCTGATGTTCGCATCCGAAAGACCAACATTATACGGCTCGTTCTTCATGGCCTCAAAATTGTCCAATGAATGGATGAACGCTTTGGCCACGTCGCGTGTATGAATAAAGTTGCGTTTGAAATGCGCCTCGAAAAGGACCACGAAGCGGTCATAGACCGCACGATACGTAAAATCATTCACGAGCAGATCCAAGCGCATCCTTGGGCTCGCGCCAAAAGCTGTTGCCAGACGAAGCGTGATGCCATGCCCGCTGTCGAGAATAGCCGTCTCTGCTTCACACTTAAGACGTCCATAGATCGAGATCGGACGCAGCGGCGTCTCCTCAGTGCAGAATTTTCCTTGCTCTCCGATACCATAACCACTATTGGTCGTCGGGAATATTAAACGCTGATCTTTCGAGGACAAGTCCACGATCATCTTCACCGCATCGAACAGGATCGTCTGTGCGGCCACCGGGTCTTTGGCACAAAGTGGAGCCCCGGTCAAACACGCAAGCGGGAAAATGGCATCCGCATCCCGCATTAATTTCTCAACGAGCTTTTTATCACGGGCATCGCCTCGGACAACGGTCAGCTTCGGATGATAACAAAGGTCCAACAAAGGAGACTGGTCATACATAAAATTATCAAGGACGACCACCTCGTGCCCGATATCGAGCAGCCGTGGCACCATCACCGACCCCAGATAACCAGCGCCGCCAGTAATGAATATCTTCATAAAACTCCTGCATTAAAAGTTTGATTATATTTTTTACCTAGACCCAGCAATAGCCAAGATCAGTTCCTGCCTCACAGACAAGATAAAAGACCTTCTTTCAGCCCTATCAAAGGCTTCCATCCCAGTTCAAGAAGACGGGAACTATCAAGCAATTTGCGCAAAGCACCATCAGTCTTTGACGTGTCCCAAAGGATCTCACCCTTGAACCCGGCCGCTGCTGCCGCAAATCCTGCAAGTTCTTTGATCGATACGTCCTTACCACCGCCAATATTGATCATGTGCCGCTCATCATAATTCTCGAGTAGAAAAGCGCACGCCTTGGCCAGATCGTCGGCATGAATGAATTCACGCCGTGGTGTGCCGCTTCCCCAGAACGTCAATGCTGTTTCTTTTAGCATGATCGCCGTGCGGAATTTAGAAAGCATAGCTCCCAGTACATGCATGTCGCGCGCATTTTCCTCAGCACCCGGACCGTATACCGTTGCCGGCACTCCGATGATCGCAGGAAATCCATACTGTGCCCGATAAGCCTGGCACATCACGACCCCCGCTGCTTTAGCCATCGAATACGGCTCACTTGTCGGCTCCATACGCCCGGTCTGAAAATATGTTTCCTTGATCGGCTGCGGGCAATCCTTGGGATAAATGCAAGACGCCGCAAGATAAAGCAGCTTTGTAACACCGTGACGATAGGCCAGATCAATAATATGGGACTGGGCCAGCATATTCTCATAAATAAATTCCGCCGGGAATTCCTGATTCGCCGCAATACCGCCGGAACGAACAGAACCAAGGATCACATAGGCCGGTTTCTCACGCGCAAAGAACGCTTCGGCATTCACGCGGTCCAGCACATCAAGGACCCCTCTCGCTGATGAAAAGACTTTCCAACCCTGATCAGTAAAATACCGGACCAGTGCGTTCTCCGCAGCATCCCGATGCCCCACAATGAGAATGGAACTCTTTTTCTCCATACCGTCTTATTTCTCGTTATAAAAGTTGCCGTCTTCAATGATCATGGTCGCGCGACCATCTGTGCGCTCATATGCATATTTATAGGCAGGAAAGATCTCGTCCGGCTCATTGACCTCAATGACATCGATCCAATCGAATGACGCCTTGAATGCATCAATAAAGTTCCCCACATGCTGATGCCCGGGATGAACAGGCTTAAAAGGTCCCGTCGCTACACGGATGATCATCTTAGGATTCACTTTACCGTCGCTCATCGCCGAGAATTTATCAACGATATTCGACATATCTCCCATGGCTAGCAAAAGAAAGTTCTGCCGCGGATAGACCGAGATAGGAAAAAAACCGGCTAAAGAAAGACCAACAGAGAACTGCATCTGGAAACTTTCATTCACAGGGAATTCAAGGGCGCGGTCTTTAGGAACGTCCCGCAAGGTCTGATACATGAACGTGCCGGGCACACCTGCGGTCTGGCCTACAAAAAGTGTATCCGGCTTCGTCGCCAGCCATTCCATGGTGCGTTTTAGTTCATCGAAATATTTCATATGAATTTTATCCCTTACTGCGATCCCTCGCTCCGCTCGGGATGACGTCTAAAATTTGATCAGCTTTCCGAGGCCTGAATGCGGCCAGCCGTTCTTGTATTGAAAATATTCCACTTTACTCTCAAAACGCGTATCTTTGAACCACGGCTCTGAAGACCCCCAGCTCTCGCGCGTGTTGGTCATGACACTTAAACCATTGTCAGACACCACAAACACCGCCGGAAGATCAAAATTGACCGCGTATTTAAGCGCTTCATGGAAAATGCCGGTCTCAGAGGACATATCCCCGCAAAAAAGAAAAGCGCGCCCCTTTTTCCCCTGACGCTTCAACGCCCAGGCTACCCCGGTCGCAACCCCCATCAAACTGCCGACGATACCCGAGCAATAAACATGGTGTTCGGGGAAACAAAGCGCGATGCTCCGCCCCTCGATGATCGCCTGCTTAACGTCCTCACGCGGCACACCTTTCAAAAGACAAAGTTCATGAGAATCCCAAAACCCAAAAATATAGTCATCAGGACCAATATCGTATTTCTGAAAAATACCAAGCAGGGCCTCTTCGCGCCCGGCCCGCAAATGGATCGGCGCCTTGATCAGCCCCTTGGCAAAGATCTCGGCGATCTCATTCTCAAATGCTTCTATCTCTGTCTTCGTATATGGGATCATTGCTTATTTTCTTTAAACCAGGCGATCGTCCGTGTGAGCCCCTCTTTCAACTCCACACGCGGCTCCCAGCCCAAACGCGTTCTGGCAAGCGTGATGTCAGGCTTACGCTGTTTTGGATCATCCTGAGGAAGAGGTTCGTACACAAGTTTGCTCTTAGCACCCGTCAACTCGAGCACGATCTTGGCAAACTCGATCATATTGAATTCATGCGGGTTGCCGATATTGATCGGCCCGGACTCTTTAGAGAACAACAGTTTCAAGATGCCCGCCGCTTCATCAGCGACATAACAAAACGAACGCGTCTGCTTCCCGTCACCGTAGATCGTGATCGGACGGCCTTTGAGCGCCTGATCAATAAAGTTTGGCACCACACGACCGTCATTGATGTTCATGCGCGGCCCGTATGTATTAAAAATACGCACGATCTTGGTATCCACCTTGAACGTCCTACGATACGCCATGGTCATGGCTTCGGCATAACGCTTAGCCTCGTCATACACACTGCGCGGTCCGACGGGATTAACATTGCCCCAATATGTTTCTTTCTGCGGATGGACCATCGGGTCCCCATAAACCTCAGAGGTCGATGTTACAAGAAAGACCGCCTTCTTGGCTTTCGCAAGCTCCAGCGTATTATATGTTCCGTGAGAACCGACCAACAATGTCTCCACCGGATGGTTCAAATAATCAATAGGGCTCGCCGGTGAGGCGCAGTGCATCACATAATCGATCCTGCCCGCGACCTTGAACGGCTTGGAAACATCCTGCTTTATAAATGTAAAGTTCTTATCATTCAAAAGATGCGCGATATTCGCTTTCTTACCCGTAATAAAATTATCCAACGCAATGACCTTATACCCCTGTGCGATCAGCTGATCACACATATGACTCGGCAGGAATCCTGCGCCGCCCGTCATAAGCACTACTTTCTTTACTGCCATATGTCCCTTTTCATTCTTTTACTGTACTTAAAGTTTCGTGATCTTCTTGGAAGAAACACCCTTATAAATATTCTTGAGATCAAAGATCGCTTTTGCATGTTTCAGGATAAAGGCGTAATCCACTGCCGTATGATCGACGGCAACAACAACATAATCCTGCGCCGCAAGCATTTTAGACGTCAGCGCTTCCCCATCGATCTTAAGGCCGTCCACATCCAGATACGGCACCAACGGATCATGAAATGAAACAACAGCTCCACGTTTACGTAAACTCTCAATGAGCTTGATCGGCGGAGATTTACGCAGGTCCTTTACATCTTTCTTATAGGTCACACCGAGCACCAGAACGCGAGCGCCCTTGATCTTCCTTCCACGCGCGGCAAGCAAGTCCTTTAAACGATCCGCCGCATAATCAGGCATGGCCGCATTCACATCTGCCGACAATTTAATAAATCTCGACGTGCATCCGCGTTGTTTGGCTTTCCAATAAAGATAGATCGGATCTTCCGGGATACAGTGACCGCCCACCCCAAGCCCAGGATAAAAAGGCATGAAACCGAACGGCTTTGTTTTCGCCGCGTCGATCACTTCCCATACGTCAATGTCGAAGCTCTTGCACATCATCGCGGCTTCATTGACCCAGCCGATATTGATCAGACGAAATGTATTTTCAAGAAGCTTGGTCATCTCGGCGGCGCTGGGCGATGAGACCATATGCACCAAGGGCGTGATCGCGCTATATAACGCTTTGGTCAGCTCATTGCACGCCGGGGTCATGCCGCCGACAACTTTCGGGATACGGGTCACGGTATGCGTAGCATTACCCGGATCGATCCTTTCAGGTGAGAACGCCAGGAAAATATCCTTACCCACTTTCAAGCCGCTTTTTTCAAGCTCGGGCAGGATCAACTCTTCCGTCGTGCCGGGATAGGTCGTGCTTTCAAGAACAACGAGAGTGCCTTTGGAAATATTCTTCGCAACAGAACGCACCGCGGAAAGCATGAAAGAAATATCGGGTGTGTAACGGCGCTTGATCGGGGTCGGCACACAAATAATGACAGCCTGGCATTCCTGGATGCGGGAGAGATCAGTCGTGGGATAGAATGTCCCCTTCTTAACAGGCGTTAAGATCTCTTTATCCGCCACATCCGTGATGTAGCTTTTGCCTTTAAGAAGATGCGCGACCTTGCTTTCACTCGTATCAATACCAAACGTCTTAAAACCCTTGGTAGCAAAACCAAGTGCCAGCGGGAGGCCGACATACCCCAGGCCGACAACACCGATCTTTGCCTTACGTGCTTTGATCGCTTGAAGAAGTTTCTTATGCATGCTTGCCGCGCCCTATGCCGTAACATTCAAATCCAAACGCACCAAGCGCGTCATGATCAAGGAAATTACGCCCATCAAAGATAACCGTCTGGCTCATGGTGTCCCTCACTTTTGTGAAGTCCACTTTCCTGAACTCATCCCATTCAGTAAGAAGCAACAGGCAATCCGCATCTTTAACGGCCGCATAAGCATCTTCACAGAACTTCACACCTTTGATCATCTTCTTCGCATTATCCATCGCGACAGGGTCATACGCCTGAATAGACGCCCCCTCAGCCTGAAGCGCCTCAATGATCGTGAGTGACGCGGCACTACGCATATCATCAGTATTGGCCTTGAACGCCAATCCCCACACAGCGATCGTCTTATCTTTTATATTCCAAAGTTTATCCTCAATAAGACGGATAAAACTCTTCTTTTGATCTTCATTGACCTGACGGACACTTTTAAGGATCGAGAAATCATATCCGCTTTTTTCTGCAAGACGGACAAAAGCATCCACGTCTTTCGGAAAACAGCTCCCGCCATAACCGATACCAGTATTCAAGAATGAGCGGCCTATCCGTTTATCATACCCCATACCCTCGGCAACCTTCTCAACGTCAGCACCGACGCGCTCGCATATCTGCGCCACAGAATTAATAAAAGAGATCTTGGTCGCCAAAAAAGAGTTTGAGGCATGCTTGATCATTTCAGCGGTCGCTACATTGGTCACGACGATATTGGCTTTAAGCGGTTTATATACTTCACGCAACAAACGCTCGGCACGCTTCGATGAGACCCCCAAGACCACACGGTCCGGATGCATGAAATCCTCGACGGCTGAACCCTCACGCAAAAACTCAGGGTTAGACGCCACATCAAACTCCAGCGTCGAATTCTTCGGTAGGTTCAAACGGATGGTCCGCTCGATACGGTTTCCGGTCTGAGCAGGCACGGTGGATTTCTCAACCAGCAATTTATAAGAATCCATGTTCCTCGCCACTTCACGCGCCACATTCTCAATATAGGTCAAGTCCGCATCCCCGTTCTTCTTCGACGGTGTTCCTACCGCGATAAAGATCACGGTCGCTTTCTTCGCGGCCTCAGCGATCGAAGTGGTGAACACGATCCTCTTGGACTTGCGGTATTTTGCCAGAAGTTCATTAAGGCCGGGTTCATAGATCGGAACGCCGCCGCTTTTTAACACCTTGATCTTCTCTTCGTTATTGTCACAGCAAATAACATGATGCCCGATATGTGCCAGGCATACACCTGTCACAAGGCCGACATACCCTGAACCAACGATCGCGATATCCATGATGTCTTTCTCTTGATTATTGAACGTTACTTCTGTGAACCCGGCTTGCTTTTGCTAAGGCTGCTGCCGCCATCAAATGCCACCGACGGGAATGCCTTAAGCCTGAAGATCACCCAGATCTCGCTGGAGTTATCATCATAATCCTTCTTATCCTTGAACGTCAGTTCTACCTCCCAGGAATGCAGATCACGCACGAGTGAATACTGTTGTTCTTTCCAGACGCCCGTCACTGCGTTCCACTGATCGTAGATCACGGTGCGCCATTTGGGATTAAGGATATACGAGAGCTGTGTTGTGATAAGGTCATCATCTTTATAGGTATACCGGCGACCGATATCAAATTCCCACCTTTTATCATCTTTGATATAAAGATCCGCGTTCACCGTCTGGATATGACGCTCCTCATTGCTGTATGTCGCATCGTTATGAAAGATCACATACTTGTTCACATACAATTCATTATCCAACTTAACATTCCCCCAGCCGCCACGACGGGTCACTTCTTTGTTATCCGACATATAATAATCAGTCGTTAACAAAGAACGCAACAAGTCAATACTTTGCCCGTTACGCTTTGTCTGAAATGTGCTTCCCAAACCAGGCGAAAGACGGTGAATGGTGTCTTTAGAATCAACAGCATCATAACCATATAATTTATCTGAACCCATCGTCGGCGCATGTTGATAAAGATACGCCATCGTCGGCGTCAACACATGCCGGAGCTTGTTGAGTTCAACACTGTATTTATTGTAATTCACATCATACACCCGGTAGAATTTGGTGCTAACATCCGTCCCTGTACGAAAAATACCGCGTACGGAATTATAATCTTCCTTGTATGTTGTTCTGGAATAATAGGTCTGCTCAGTCCCGACAAAAGGACGGAATTCCAAAAAAGACACCTTGAACGGACGCGACAGTTCATTATCCGTATCAAAACGTACCGTGTGATGCTGATCATCGGAAGGGACAGCTTCTTCCTTGGTCAAATTCACCGCCGTGTTGGAACTCTTGTAATAAAATCCCGTGTCAGCAATGGGCTGATTATTAAATGTGATGTTCGCTTCAGGCAAACGCTGGACCGTAGCCTCGAACCGGTTTACACGCGGGTCAACACGCAAACTCGCGGTCGCTTTTTGGAACGACTTCGTCAACAACGCGAATGTAGCCGGCGACTGATCCGCCCGATACTCCTTCTCAAAATATTCTTTGCGCAGCGTGCTGTCTGAGAGCAAATAATACTGCGCGATAAAAGATGTCGTGGGATCAATATCAAGTTTATGACGCCATTCGATCCGGTAACGCTCCAGTTCCGTCGTAGGGACCGTGCGCTTGTCCCCAATGCGCCCCTTGGCGGGGAGCGTACGCTCATTCATATAATATGTCTTCACAAGTCCCTGACCAATGGTCATCGGGTCATACTTGACATCAATACCCCATGCCACGTCTTTACGTTCACGATAATCAACGTGATACGTTGTTTCAACCCTATCGATCGGACGAACACGATAACTCGTGAGCAAATACCCGCCGAATTCTTTCTTATAGCCTGGAATGATGCGCACATGCGGTTTGTTATCGCGGAGGTCCTGCGTGTATTTCGGCATATACATCACCGGAATACCGCCAACGATCATCGTCGATTGTGTGGCAACCGCTTTATCTCCGGGGATAATCACGATCTTACGGGACTTGATCCTATACTCAGGGTCATCGTAATCACTGGTGGAAAGCCATCCGTCGGAGAGAATATAATAATTCTCTTTCGCTTTGGTGATGCTGGTCGCATATCCGAATATCGGCTTTGCCATGATACGCGCTCGGGTAAAATCCCCGCGCTTGGTATCAAAATTATAGAACGCTTTATCCGCCCAAACCGTTCCCTTGTCAGACTCCAGGATAACATTCCCAAACGCATGCGCTTCTTTCTTGTCACGATAGAACTCCAGACGGTCACAATAAAGCGCCGCGTTGTTCTGCTTCAAAAGGACATTCCCGCTCGCAACGAATTTTCCTTCTTCCGACTTATATTCAATAGTGTCGCCGTTCAACTCGACGGGATTAGCGGGATTCACCGAGATCGCGGATTTTTCCGCCACTGCTTCGGCGTCTAGGACTTTTACTGCCGCAGCCTCTGTGACAACAGGTGCAATGACCGCAACCGTTTCTGTCGTTTGTGGCTGGGCCGGCTGCGTTTTGTCATCATAGATCGCCGCATCCTGAGCGAATAAAAGCCCTGTCCCAACGATCCCAAAAACCGCCAACACTACGAGCATGCAATATTTATTTTTCATGGCAGATCAACACTTTCGCACCAATAAGTCCGGCATCATCGCCGAGACGGGCTTTGATGATCTCAACCATCGAAGCCTGGGTTTTCATTGCACGCCGGTCGATCGTACGTTTGATCGAAGGCTGGAGGAATTCAAAGCTCCGCGCCACGCCGCCGCCAATGATGATACACTGAGGATTTAAGATATTTACAACACCGACGAGACCTATCCCAACGAGAACTCCGGTCTCATCCCAGAATTTAATGGCCTTTTTCTTGCCTTCACCAGCCCGGCGGTATACTTCTTCAAGCGTGATGCTTTTGTCCTTGAAGACTTTGGCCGCCTGCTTCTGAAGACTTTTATGCCCGGCATAACGCTCAAAACACCCCCACCCGCCGCAGCCGCATTTAGGACCATCGATCTCAAGAGGCACATGCCCGATCTCACCTGCCGCAAAACCAGGCCCGCGGTAAATATTATTATTAAGCACCAGCCCGGCACCGACCCCGGTCCCAAGCGTAATGCAGATCAAATTCTCGATCCCCTTGCCCGCGCCATACTGCCATTCACCGATAGTGATCATGTTGACATCATTCTCGATCTGAACAGGGATGTTCAACTTGCGCTCAAGGATCTTTTTAAAAGGCACATCCAGCCAGCCAGGAATATTCGGCAGGATACGCACCACACCATTCTCAACATCAATAAGGCCGGGCAGACCGACACCGATCCCGGCGACATCTTTCGCGGAGGGTTTAGCCCCCTGTAAAAGCACCAGCACCGCATTCGCGATCGCCGTGATGAGCGCCTCAGGCGTGCCCATGAATTCCTCGGTAGCGAAAGACGAACGGGAAACAACATTCCCGAGCGCATTGACAATGCCGAGCTTTACACTTGTTCCGCCGACATCAACACCAATAACAAAGTTTTTCATATATAGGTCTGAAATATTAATGGGTTAAAAATTTGAGGCTCATTCTACACGAAGAAGGCCCGAAATTCAACAGGCTTCTTCAAAGAAGAAGCCCCCTGTTCTACGGATAAAAAGTGTTCATAATAAATGAGTTAAGATGAAAAGATCACTCCCCATACACGCTAAAACCCACCACCCGATTGCGTCCCAGTTTCTTAGCGCGGTATAGCGCCCAGTCTGCCTTGTCCATGATCTCTTCCATCTGGATAGCATCTTCTGGGAACGTAGCGACCCCGATACTCAGATGCACATACAGCATCGCGTCATATGCCTTGATCTTTTGATCGGCAAGCGCACAGCGGATACGTTCCGCAACCTGCAATGCGCCGGCTTTATCCGTATCAGGCAAAACAACGCAGAATTCTTCCCCGCCGTAACGTCCGGCAATATCGATCTCACGGGTGCTCTGTGTAATGATACGCCCCACTTCACGCAAGACCATATCCCCCGTCAAATGGCCATATTGATCATTCACCCTTTTGAAATGGTCCACATCAAGCATCAAGAGCGATAACGGGGCATTCCTTAATTTCGCACGGGCAAACTCCTCTTCGAAACGCTCTGATAAATGACGTCGGGTGCGCAAACGCGTCAAGCTGTCGGTGATCGCCATATTCTCGACTTCTTTATAAAGTTTGATACGCCGAAGCGCCAGTGCAAACTGGTGCGCAAGGATACTAAAGGCCTCTTCTTCTTTTTCGCTTACCCCGCGATAAGCAAGCTCACCCAGCACGACTCTTTTTGATTTAAGCGGAAAGAATTTATAACCTTTGAACGAGGGGAAATCCGTGACCTGGTCGGACAGTCCTTCGACCAACTGACAGTCATCGACATGGAGCTGTTTATTCAACGCTTCTTTAAAAGAACGGAACGCCTCATCCTCATCAAAAGTCTTGGTGATCTCGCGTGTCAGGTCATATAACACAAAAATACGCTCCGCCTCATCCTGAAGCAGCTTCTTCTCGGCGGACATGGCATCTTTCTGCTGAATGATCTTTGAATACGCTTCCTTGACCTGAAGCACATCCGCATCCGCGCGATGTTCAAAATCAAGAACCGCCACCTTGGCGACATAGATCACCAACAGGACAAAAGCCACGATCATAAAAAGCATGATATAAAAATGCATCCCTGTCCTCACCCCTAAGTTACAACTCTCAACGCCTGGAAAGCACCCTGACCACTTATCCTCAAAGTGCACATACCCTGTTGCGTCCTTTGCGCTTGGCCTGATACAGCGCCTGATCCGCCATTTCGATCAAGTCTTCCTTTGTCCTGGCAGATAAGGGGAATGATGCGACCCCGGCCGAGACCGTAATGTGCGTTTTCTCCCGGCGTAACACGATCTCTTCCTCTTCCACCCTCTTGATCAAATGTTCCGCGAGTTCCAAGGCCTCTTTAGGTCCGCATTCCGGAAGAAGCACGCAAAATTCTTCTCCGCCATAACGGCCGATCAGATTCCCGGGGGCTCCAAACACTTTCTGTAATATCGCCGCGAGGCTCTTCAGCACAATATCCCCTGCCGCATGGCCGAACGTATCATTATATTTTTTGAAATGATCGAGGTCGATCATCACAAACGACATTTCTTTTTCTTTACGCAAATGCCGGCTCATTTCCTCATCAAAACGCTCGAGGAAATACCGCCTCAAATAAAGGCCTGTCAAGCCGTCCTTGATCGCCAATTCCTCCACCCGGTCGAACAACAGTGCATTTTCAATAGCCACGGCCGCAACATCCCCGATCGTTCTAAAGAAGCGCAAGTCTTCTTTGGAGAAACGATCCGGAACAGGGCTATCCATCCTCAAGATCCCGATAGGTTTGTTATGGACCATCAGAGGAACGCTCAGAAGACAGCGGACAGGTCTTACCTCTTCCTCGTCGACTTTATCCATGTCAAAACGAAAATCATTGCGAGCATCCTCCAGATATAACGGCTGAAGGGTTTTCATGACCCAGCGGTCAAAAACATCCCCGCGTTTGGACCTTATATTAATGACCTTGCTATTGCGCTCGGCACAGGTGATCCCAAGCTCGCCTGTATGCTGGTCGAACACATAAACCGCGATCGTGCTGTCGCCATGCCCGAATAACTTAGAGACCTCGCGGCAAAGTGCACGAGCGGTATCATCCAGGGACATAGAGACGCTTAATTTCTCAACAAGGACTTTCAGCTGATTATAAGAAATGATCTTCTGACGAAAAGCACCGATCACCTGCCACTCTTTCTCAAGATCAGCTTTCAAAAGATTTGCTTTCTCGAAATATTCTTCACGTTGAAGTTTAACTTCGGACTTCTTGTCCTTCAAACGACGGTAAAAGAAAAGAAGCATGATGATATTAACAATAAGGGCAAGAGAAATGACCAGGAAGAACCGCATCTGGTAGTGGGATGCATAGACGAAGAACCCGACGAGAGGACAGAACAGACTGACGACGAGGAAGAAATAATACTTAAATGATCGTTGCTTCGGTCTTGGGATCAAAGAAGTGCACCTTGCGCATGTCAAAGACAACTTCCATATCCTTGTTGACTTCGGGCCTGTTATGGGCGCCGACACGCGCGATGAAATTGCTCTTCCCGGAATTGAGATACAAGAACACTTCAGCTCCGAGAGGCTCAACCACTTCGCAAGTCACACGGATAGTGTTGTCCGGTGAAGCTTCAGAAACAAACACTTTATCGTAAACATCTTCACTGCGGATGCCGAAAATGATCTCTTTACCGGCATACGGAGCAATGATCTCATTCATTTCATCAATTATTTTAACGCGGAACTTACCCTCGTCAAAATAGTATTTTTTGTCTTTTTTCAGGATCGTTCCGGTCATCAGGTTGATCGAAGGCGTTCCGATAAAACTCGCCACGAACTTGTTGGCAGGCTTATCATAGATCGTCATAGGCTCCGCCACCTGCTGAATAACCCCGTTCTTCATGACCACGATACGATCCCCCATGGTCATGGCCTCGGTCTGATCGTGCGTCACATAAATAAAAGTTGTCTGCAGACGCATGCGAAGCTTGTGGATCTCCGTGCGCATCGTGACGCGCATCTTGGCGTCCAGATTACTTAAAGGCTCGTCGAAGAGGAACACTTTTGGCTTACGGACGATCGCACGCCCTAAAGCCACACGCTGAAGCTCGCCACCTGAAAGCTGACGCGGACGACGGGTCAAATATCGTTGAATATTCAGGATCTCGGCAGCTTCATTAACACGTTTTTCGATCTCCGCCTTGGGATATCCGCGGAGTTTAAGGCCAAAGGCCATGTTCTCAAATACTGTCATGTGGGGATAAAGCGCGTAGTTCTGAAAGACCATCGCGATATCACGGTTCTTGGCAGGAACATCATTGACCAGACGGTCCCCGATCCAGATCTTTCCCTCAGAGATCGCCTCGAGCCCCGCGATCATGCGAAGCGTCGTAGACTTGCCGCAACCCGAAGGACCGACGAGAACAACGAATTCCTTGTCCTTGATCTCCAGGCTGACACTGTCAACCGCTTTTGCTGTGCCGCCTTTATAGACCTTGCTCAGATTTTCGAGTCTGATACTTGCCATAGATCCTTGCCTTATACGCCCAAGAGAGCTCTGAGCGTAGTTCTGGCTGTGTCCATAATACCTTTTGATTTGGTATAAAGCTTGTCGTATTCATTACTGAATACGGTATATTTCTCTTCGGTCTCTTTATCGCTGACAATGCTCTTCTTTTTTGGTGCCTTGATCTCGCGCCACAATAAAGAAAGCATCCGCTCGATCCGCTCTATCTGATCGATACAGGCCCTGTAATTCCTGAAAGATTTATTGTCTGATAAGGTTCCCAAACAAGAAACGGATATATTGTATCTCCATTTCGCTTCTTCATAATTCCAACATTTGATGAGAAAATTCAGCGTCTGTTCATACGCAAAATTCCTGTGATTGATAAGGAGGTCGCGCAAAACAGATGTTTTAATATTAAGGAACTCAGATCTTGGTCTATTAAGCGGCAGCGAGCGGATGCTGCGCGAGATCTCAGGGAACCAATTGGCCAGAAGTGAATAGGTGCCATAAGTATCCACCAGACTTTTAGCACTATACTGATCGCCCGTCCTAAAATCCCCGATGGCAATATCTGAACTTGTTATTTCAATAAAAGCTTTGAGATTGTCATAGAATTCGACGTCCTGATCAACATAATCGATATCGCCCGGTATCTGCACGATCCTCTCGACTTCCGGATAATTATCAAGCACATGTCCCCAGCCAGCAAGCCACGTCTGGCATGAATCAACAGACCAGGTCTGCATGACCTCAAGGGTCTTGTAGCGTTCATCTGTGATAAAAGAAGCCGCATCGCCCCGGATGACTGTATCCCGGCATAAGACAACGAGCGGCTTGGGATCGATCTCCTTGCACCGGTCAACTGTCCACCAGAAATACCATTCACACTCTTTATTATTCTCATACCCGAGGTATGGGAAAATAATGATCGGTTTTGAATTGATACTTTTAGTCGGTTGTTTTGCCATATTCTTCCTCAAACGCCTTTACGACGTTTTTCCCCGTTTGGCTTCCAACTGCTTACGAATATCATACGCCTTGTCTTCTGAAACCTCAAAAGTCGCAATAATATAAATAGCGATCAGCGTGGTCACGATCGGAATGCCGACATCAAAGAGCCGCATATAAAACAACGTATGCACAGACTGACCGAGACCTAATTCTTGTTTGAAACCTGTCACATTGATCAGGATCCCCGCAAGAAGAGATGCCCCGGCCATACCTAATTTCTGTATCCACCAGTAGATCCCGCTGAACATCCCTTCCCGGCGGGTCCCGGTCTGAAGTTCATCCAGGTCACACACATCCGCGACCATGGCAGGAACGATCGTAAAAAGCGATCCTAAATGGAACGCCAAAAATGGTGCTGAGATAAGGAGCAAATAAGGATAGGCCTGATTATATCCGATCCACTTCAGGGCATAACCAATGATCGCAAGGGACATGGTGATCAAGAAAGCCTTGCGTTTACCAAGTTTGGCCGAGATCCACGTGGTCCCGGGAATAGCGAAGAAAGCCGTGCAAATAGCGCC
>DYQZ01000005.1 GCA_020719005.1 Candidatus Omnitrophus sp. | reverse complement strand
TCAAACGAGGTATGTTATTTGCATTTTTAGCCGGATGGTGCGGTGTTCTGGTGCATAGTTTCTTTGATACAACGTTGTATTCGTCCCAACTTACGGCGATCTTTTGGGCTATGGCGGGTTTTCTGATGGTCGTGCCTCCGGTCTTTAGTGGGGAAAGTGATGATCAAGCGCTTCTAAAACCTTGATCTGATAAAGATTCGGGTTTTATTCTTATTATTTAGATGTGGTATTTTTGTTTTTTGAGCCTGATCAGATCTATAACGGCGTTGGGAAGGTAAATGTTGGAGGTTATTGATGGATAAGGATGATCCTAAAAAGTTCAATATATCATCAGCGCAGGTGTGGCCGATCCTTGCGTTCATCCCATTGATCGTGATCTTGGTTTCTTTTATTCTGGGCGGATGGTCTTGGGGATTAATGGATGATTACAAGTTTATGAATATTCCGGGGAATATTCTGCAACGGATCATGTCTGTGTTCCCGACATCTATTTCTACCGGGCGGGTTGTTCCTGTTTATTATGTACATGCAGCGATATTTTATAAGATCTTTGCCTATTCTCCGACAGCTTTTTATATCTTTCGTTGGGTTGAATGTGTTTTTGCCTTAGGACTTTGGGCTCTTTTGGCATCTCGGGTGACACGTAGTCAATTCGCGGCACCGCTATTTCTTCTTGTAGCGTTGTCTTTTTATAAAACCTATGATGCGGTCTTTTTTCTTTCTACTAATGAGATCCTTGGTGTTTTGTTCTTTGGTCTTTCCGCAACGTTTTTCTTAAATGCCTTTGAGCAGAGGCTAGAGAATGGTGGAAGAGTTCGCAAATGGCCTTTCTTGTTCGGGATCTTCTTTCTATTATTGGCGGTTGGCTGTAAGGAGCCGTTCTTTGCTGTTATGGCTGCGTTGGGAGGGGGTTCGATCGTTGTTTCTTTTATTCATCGAAAGAAAGGGCTTATGGGTTTTGGGATCGCAAGTCTTTTGACGGCGATCGGGTATGCAATCTTTTTGAGGGTCCTGGTGGTGAAGGACTACTCAGCGACTTATGCGAGCATAAATTTCAATGTTATTGGACAGAATATTCTAGTGTGGGTTAGAAATGACCTTGCATATCATACGCCATGGATACTGCTAGCTGCGATATTGATGATCTTTGTCAAGAGCTCCTCTTTAAAAAGATGGACAGCTACACGTTTATGGATGTTTATGGTCGGATCGATCGCGTATATTGCTTATGTGTTGATCCTTCTCCCATGGTCTACTTGGGGGCATTATGCCACACCGCTTGGTATTTTCTTTGCCTTTACGATCGCCGTTCTTTTGGCAGATAGAGTGGAGGCTTTACGGCCTGCTCATTTTATCGCGTTGGCTGTTGGATCATTTGTTTTTGCCTTGGTTGTAAGTGCGTCAGCATTAAGGTTCCATTCTGTTTATCAATATGATACGGCGAACTTAATGAAATGGCTTGCGACAAATTCGCTTTTTGAACATGAGATGGCTCTTGGTGCCGTTGTTCGCGGGAATGCCTGGGAGCCTTGTGAGACGATCGTAGCTCAGGTAAATGGTATATATGGCAAAGGCTACAAAAATTTTGTTTTTACGCCCAATGTGCGCGAGATCCTGGCTGATCCTAGAACTCGCTATTATTTATGGGGACCAAAATGGGGTGACCAGGACCTCTCTCGTTTGGGAGAAATGTGGACTCCGATGTTTGTTAGTGACCATTGGGTACTTTTTCGGCGTATGAATTGAGTACTAAAACCTTGATTTGACAAAGAGCCGAGCCTCAATATAATAGGGAAGTTATTTTTGCCTTAAAATGTGATCAAAGAGCACGAGAGTTCATTCAACCAGGAGTTTTTATGAATAAAATGACCATCAGAGATGTTGAGCTTAAGGGGAAAAGAGTCCTCATGCGCGTGGACTTTAATGTGCCTATGAAAGACGGCGTTGTTCAGGATGACACCCGTATCCGTGCGGCGCTCCCTTCCATCAAATATGTGTTGGAGCACGGGGCCAAGAGCCTTGTTCTTATGTCTCATTTAGGTGATCCGAAGAAGGATGCGCAAAAGGCGAAGGAAAAGGCGGATAAAGAGGGAAAGCCTTTTGATGAGAAGAAATTCCTGGAAGGCAAGCATAAGATGGCGCCGGTGGCGGCTCTGTGTGCCAAGCTTTTAGGTAAGGATATCAAATTGGCGCCGGCGTGTATGGGGCCTGAGACTGATGCGATGGTCGCGGCCATTGCCGACGGCGGGATCGTGATGCTTGAGAACACCCGTTTTCACAAGGAAGAAACATCCAAGGATGCGGCAGAGCGCGAAAAGATGGGACAGGCTTTAGCTAAGTACGGCGATGTTTTTGTGAATGATGCTTTTGGTTCTGCACACCGGGCGCATGCGTCGACAGAAGCAGTGGCGCATTTTCTTCCGGCAGTGGCAGGATTCTTGATGGAGAAAGAGATCGAGTATCTTGAGGATAAAGTCATGAATGATCCGGCGAAGCCTTTCGTGGCCATCATTGGCGGCGCCAAAGTGTCCTCCAAGCTTGCGGTTCTTGAGAGTTTGCTGACCAAGGTTGATCGTTTGATCATTGCGGGCGGCATGTCCTATACTTTTTTGAAGGCAAAGGGGCTGGCTGTCGGGATATCCCTTGTTGAAGAAGATATGATCGAAACGGCGCGTAGGATCCTGGGTAAGGCTCATGATATGAACGTTCACCTTTATTTTCCCGTCGACCATATTGTGACCAAGGAATTTGCAGCTGACACGGCTTTTCGTCAGGTGGCGCGCGGTGGTATTGAAGATGATGAAATGGGTATGGATATCGGGCCTTTATCTATTCAGAAATTCACTCACGTACTCAAAGGTGCGCGTACGGTATTGTGGAATGGGCCGGTCGGTGTCTTTGAATTCCCGAAGTTCGCGACTGGAACAATGTCGCTTGCCAAGGCGATCTCGATCCTGCCTGACTGCATCACGGTCATCGGTGGAGGGGACTCTGTTTCCGCGGTCAACAAGGCTGGTGTGGCGGATAAGATGTCGCATATATCGACGGGTGGCGGCGCTTCTTTGGAGCTTCTTGAAGGAAAAGAACTGCCGGGTATTGCTGCGCTGAAGACGAAAAAGCCGGCCGGTGGTTGCGGTTGCGGGTGTAAATAAATAGGGACACAGACGGAGTGGTGCTATGAGAAGAAAGATCATTGCAGGGAATTGGAAAATGTATAAGACCGTTGCCGAGGCTGTTGAGCTCGCGGGCGGACTTAAGAAAGAACTCGGCGGATTTGAAGGTTGTGATGTGGTGATCTGTCCGACGTTCGTTTGTTTGACCGAAGTAAGTAAGGTCGTCGCGGGAAGCTGTGTTAAGCTTGGCGCACAAAATTTGTATTGGGAAGCGGAAGGTGCTTTTACGGGTGAGATCTCAGGCGCGATGGTGAAGTCGACCGGCGCGCAGTATGTGATCATCGGGCACTCTGAACGCCGTCAGTATTTTGGAGAGACGAATGAAACGGTGAGCAAGCGTATCAAGGCGGCATTGAAGAATGGGCTTTTGCCGATCGTTTGTGTCGGTGAGAATCTCGCCGAGCGTGAAGGTGGCAAGACGTTTGATGTGGTCAAGGATCATGTGACCGGCTCGTTGGCAGGCCTTACTAAAGAAGAGATGAACAAGATCGTTCTCGCGTATGAACCTGTTTGGGCGATCGGCACAGGCAAGACCGCGACATCCGCACAGGCACAGGAAGTGCATGCGTATATCCGTAAGGTCTTGGCAGGGATGTTCGATCAGGAAGTGGCCTCGGCGACCCGTATCCAGTATGGCGGCAGTGTGAAGCCCGAGAATGCGGCGGAATTGATGGGGCAGGCAGATATCGACGGCGCTTTGGTTGGAGGCGCAAGTCTTAAGGCGGATAGTTTTGCCGCGATCATCAAAAATGCGGTTAAATAAAAATGTGGGTTAAGTAAGGAGTTGGCTGTGGGTTTTCTTTTTGTTCTACATGTTATTATCGCTGTCGTTCTTATCATTTCTATTTTGATGCAGTCTGGTAAGGGCGGTGGTTTGGCGGAAGGTTTTTCTTCTGCCGAGAATCTGCTTGGGACCCAGACCAATAAGGTCATGGTCAAGGTGACGGCGGTGCTGGTCGCGCTTTTTTTGGGGCTTAGCATTGTGCTGGCATTTGTTTCATCGAGAAAAGAGCGTTCGCTCATGAGACGTCCTGATAAGCGTCAGGCAGTGACCGTGAATGTTGAGGATCTTTTTAACAAGAAGCCGTCGGAGACGATCGTGATCAATGCGGCGGAAACAAAACCTGATCAGCCGATCAGTAATGCTGTTGTTCCGGCTGATAACAAAGCGAAGTGAAACTGAGGGCCATGCCCTTGAGAAGATACACAGAGCATACGTTTTTATCTGTTTTAAAAAAGAGCGCGATAGGCATTGTCCTGTTGCGCTTTTTTTTGTGCTGTCCCGCTGTCTTCGCCGGAGATATGGCAGAGGCTTCCCGATATGGTGGGACGCTTGTTTTGTCTACTACATCAGACCCGAAGTCTTTTAATCCTGTCCTTGCCAAAGAAACCTCAACGACCGAGATCACATCCCTTATTTTCGAAGGGCTGACCAGGACCGATCCTTTTGATCTGACGGCAAAGCCTAATCTGGCTGAGCGCTGGGAAGTGTCGGCGGATGGCCGCACATGGACATTTTTCTTAAGACGTGATGTTCGCTGGGCGGATGGTGTTCCTTTTACGGCAGATGATGTGGTCTTTACGTTCAATGATCTTGTTTTTAATGATGCGGTACCGAATTCCGCGCGGGATATTTTCACAATCAGCGGTCAGCCTCTTAAGGTTGAGAGGGTGGATGCCTTTACGGTGCGGTTCATTCTGCCGACGAAGTTCGCGCCATTTTTAACGAGCATGGGAGAGAGCATTTTGCCGAAGCATGTGCTTGAGGCGTCGGTCAAGGCGGGGAAGTTTGCTTTTACCTGGGGTATCGATACGCCGGTCAAGCGTATTATCGGTACCGGGGCTTTTATGTTAAGTGAATATAAGCCCGGACAAAGGATCGTGTTCGTGCCTAACCCGCTTTACTGGAAGAAGTCCAAGGGCGGCGGCCAGCTTCCTTATTTGGCAAAGATCATTTATCTGGTGGTGCCGAGTATTGAGGTCGAGCTTCTTAAGTTCATGGAAGGGACTATCGATGCGTATGGTGTGCGCGGGACAGATTATCCGCTTTTAAAACCGTTGGAAGCAAAGGGGCATTTTAAGATCCATGATATGGGGCCTGATATGGGAAGTAGTTTTGTGGTGTTCAATCAAAACCTCGGTCAGAATGAAAAGACGGGGAAGCCCTATGTGCAGGCCTATAAGCAGAAATGGTTCTCGAATGTCCATTTCCGTCGGGCAGTGGCGTATGCGATCGATAAGAAGCGCATCATTGATATTGTTAAGAACGGGCTGGGGTATCCACAGTATTCTCCGCTCAGCCCCGCGATCGGGCTTTTTTATTGCAAGGATGTGAGGCCGTATGATCTTGATCTGAAGAAGGCAGGGGAAGAGTTGGCATTGGCGGGATTTACGGACCCGGATAAAGATGGTGTGCTCGAGGACAAAGACGGTCATGAACTTGAATTCTCGCTTTATACGAATGCTGATAATAGCGAGCGTGCAGAGACGGCAGCGATCGTACGGCAGGACTTTGAGAATTTGGGGATGAAAGTGAATTTGCAGTTCCTGGAATTCAATACGCTTGTCGGAAAATTGACATCTACGTTTGACTGGGAGGCGATCGTTCTGGGGTTGACCGGATCGAGCGATCCGCATTTTGGTCAGAATGTGTGGTTGTCATCCGGGCAATTGCATTTATGGAACCCGAAGCAGGCGTCACCGGCGACGAGTTGGGAAAAGCGGGTTGATGAACTTTTTGCCGCAGGCGTTCAGGAGCTGGATGAGAAAAAGCGTAAAGTGTATTACGACGAATATCAAAAGATCATCGCAGATGAAGTGCCGGTCGCTTATACCGTTCTGGGTGCCAGACTGACCGCGGTGCGGGAACGTTTTGGTAATTTGAAACCCGCCATCTTCGGCGGAGTATTCCATAATTTGGAAGAGATCTACCTCCTCCCTACCGGGAAGGGTGGAGGGATATGATTCGTTATATTCTAAAACGTGTTGTTATTGCGGTGTTTTTGCTCCTTGTGATGAGCTTTTGCACGTTCATGCTCATGCGTCTGACACCGGGAAATTTTATTGATACGCTCCGTCTTGATCCGCAGATCTCACAGGATACACTTTTGCATTACACCAAACTTTATCAGCTTGATAAGCCGCCGGTGGTTCAATACTTTTATTGGTTAAAAGGTTTTTGCCGCGGCGAGTTCGGGTATTCTTTCTATTACAATATTCCTGTTGCCACGCTGATCGCCTCCAGACTGCTTAATACATTTATTTTGTCATTTGCGGCATTCTTGTTCACCTGGCTGGTGGCGATCCCGCTGGGAACATGGGCCGCGCTTCGCCGGGGAAAAATGACGGACCATGTGATCCAGTTCGTTTCGTATGTGCTTTTGTCGCTCCCCAGTTTTTTTATTGCGATGATGCTTCTTTTCTGGGCGAGCCGAAGTGGTTGGTTGCCTCTGGGCGGGATGCAAAGTCCGGAATATGACACGATGTCATGGGCAGGACAGATCCGCGATGTCTTAAAACACTTGATCATTCCGACCATTGCCTTGTCGCTCGGGTCGATCGCGGCATTGGCGCGCATCATGCGGGGGAACATGCTTGAGGTCCTGGGCCGTCAATATATCCTGACCGCACGGGCCAAGGGTCTGTCGGAGACGCGCGTGATATATGTACATGCACTTCGTAATGCGATCAATCCATTGCTGACACTTTTAGGTTATGAGCTCGCCGGGCTTTTGAGCGGTGCGGCGCTTATTGAGATCATCACAAGTTGGCCTGGGCTTGGGAGCTTGATGTTGACCGCAGTGCGCGCAAAAGATATTTATCTGGTGATGGCGAGCATGATGATGGGCGGCGTGCTTTTTGTGGCAGGGAATCTTGTCGCGGATATTCTTCTTTCCATGGCAGATCCCAGGATCAAAGACGCGAAGCAGGAAGGTAAGGGTCAGTAAAATGCGTTCGATGTGGCAGTCTTTCAAAGAAAATCGCCGGGCTGTTGTGTGCCTGTGGGTGCTGGGGGCGCTTTGTGTGTCTGCGGCCTTTGCTGATTTCCTGACACCTTATTCTTTTAAGGATGAAGCGCGTGCTTTTTCCTATTGCCCTCCGACGGTTGTTCATATCATGCATGAAGGAAAACTCTCACGGCCTTTTGTGTATGGCCAGCGGATGGAATTTGATACGTATCATCGCCGGATCTATATTGAAGATAAGTCGGCACGCTCTTTTATTAAATTCTTTCAGAGTCGCCTATTTACAGTGGAGGCGCCGGGACGGATCTATCTCTTGGGTGCAGATGGGCGTGGGCGGGATATCTTTTCCCGCATCCTTTATGGCGCGCGCGTATCGTTATCGATCGGTCTTATCGGCGTTACTATTTCATTTGCTATCGGCCTTCTGGTCGGTGGCATTGCCGGATATTTCGGCGGACGGATGGACAATGTGCTCATGCGTTTATGTGAAATGGTCATGATGGTGCCGGGTTTTTATCTTCTTCTTGCGCTCCGTGCCGCGGTGCCGGATTCGTTCAATTCACTGCAGGTCTATGCGTCGATCATTGTGATCCTTTCTTTTATCGGATGGGCGGGGCTTGCGCGCGTGATCCGCGGGATGTGTTTATCCCTTCGGGAACGCGAGTATGTGCTTGCGGCCAAGTCCATGGGCGTGTCGGATATGCGGATCATCATGACCCATATCTTGCCGCATACGGTCTCTTATTCACTCGCCGCGCTCATGCTTTCTATCCCGGGATATATCTTAAGTGAGTCGGCGCTTAGCCTCATTGGGCTTGGCATTCAAGACCCTTATGCCAGTTGGGGAAATATGCTTTCTGAATCCATGAATATCGTGCGCCTGACGTTCTCGCCGTGGATCTTGTGGCCGGTGTTTTTTATTTTCATCACGGTCATGTGTTTTAATGTGATCGGGGATGCGCTACGTGATGCGGTCGATCCGTCGATGGATCAAGGAGGGAGCCGATGAATAAGCCGCTTTTATCCGTGAATGCGCTGATGATCGTCCTCAATGATGCTTCGCAGAAGAAAATACTGGATGAAGTGTCGTTCGATGTTGAGCCTCGCTCGATTCTGGGTATTGCCGGCGGGTCAGGCAGCGGCAAGACGACTCTCGGTTTAAGCCTCCTTGCGCTTATTTCCCCTGCCATGCGGATCGTTTCCGGAGAGGTGGTTTTTGAGGAGAAAAACGTTTTGACCCTTTCAAAAGACGCGTTGTGTTCCATGCGCGGGTCGCGTGTTGGCATGGTTTTCCAAGAACCGCTCAGTGCATTCAATCCTCTTTACACGATCGGTTATCAGATCATAGAGGTGATGGAAGCTCATCATGTCTTATCAGGGGAGAAGGCCAGGATGCGTGCCATGGAGCTTTTATCATGTTGTGGCGTGAGCGATCCTAAGCGTATTTTCTCAAGTTATCCGCATGAACTTTCCGGCGGGCTTCGTCAGCGGGCCATGATCGCTCAGGCGCTCGCATGCGGGCCGTCGCTACTTATTGCCGATGAGCCGACGAGTAATCTGGATGTGACGGTCCAGGCCGTGATCCTGGACCTTTTTAGGTCGTTGCGGGAGAAGATGGCCTTATCGGTATTATTTATTTCGCATGACCTGGGCGTGCTTCGCCGTGTTGCGGATAAGATCGTGGTATTAAATGAGGGACGTATCGTAGAGCAGGGAACCCCGTCGGTATTAACAGATCAGGCGCGGCATCCGTATACTAAAGCCCTTTTGCAGGCGGAGCAAATATAATGCTGATCGAAACGCGGCGCATCATTAAAACATTTAAAAGCCATGCCAACAAGGGGCTTGTTAAGGCGGTCGATGATGTGAGTTTGTCGATCAAGCCTCAAGAAAGTTTGGGGCTTGTCGGTGAATCGGGTTGTGGTAAAACAACACTGGCACGTATCATTATGCATTTGGTGTCACCGGACAGCGGCGAGGTCTTTTTTGATGGAAAGGTCGTCAAAGGCGCTGAGGCGTTGAGACTTTTCAGAAGAAAGGTCCGCATGGTCTTTCAGGACCCTTTTTCTGCGCTTGATCCGCGCTTTACCATCGAGGCTGTTCTACGCGAGGCTTTGGTATTGGAACAGAAAATGACTTGTTCGGAAATAAAAGAACGGATGGCGCGTTGTCTTGGCTCTGTCGGGTTGCCCGGGGATATCTTAAGCCGTTATCCTCATGAGTTCTCCGGCGGAGAACGTCAGCGCATTTGTATCGCCAGGGCGCTGATGACGGGTCCATCCCTGCTTATTCTTGATGAAGCCGTTTCATCGCTGGATGTTCTTGTCCAGCAGCAAGTGCTCAAGACCATTGATGAGCTACGTCAGAAGACGGGGCTGACCCTGCTTGTCATCACGCATAATCTGCGGGTGGCGCGCTCACTTTGTCAGAAGATCGCTGTGATGAAAGAGGGACGTGTTATAGAATATGACGGTGTAAAAGAAGTTTTTGATACACCGAAAGATCCGTACACACGGCAGTTAATGAAAGCGGCGTTCGATCATACGCTCGCCTCTTAAGGAAAAAGCATGTTCAGCATTGATTTCTACCGTAAATTAAATTTCACGTTCGGGCTTTTGGTGCTGGGTATTTTGTTTGGCATCATTACGTTTGCGGCGACCCTTGAGGTCAAGGACCTTGACCTCTGGTTCCATCTCCGGTCGGGTAATTATATTGTGCATCATCGTGAGGTGCCTGTCGTTGATGTATTCTCCTGTTCTGCCAAGGGCCAGACCTGGAATAATCATGAGTGGCTGTTCCAGGTGATCGTTTACGGGGTGAAGCGTTTGTGGGGCATGGATGCGCTTATTTATATGCAGGCAGGGGTGGTGCTTCTCACGTTCCTTGTCCTGATGCTATTGACCTACCGAGCGTCACGTCTGCTTCTGATGGCACCGCTGTTGTATCTTGTTTTTCTCGTCTATCAAACACGTTTTACGATCCGTCCGGATATCTTCAGCATCCTGTTGATGGTGACGTTCATTGCGATCCTGGCCACAAGCCTTAAGCGCCGTTGGTCGTTGTGGGCATTATTTTTCTTGCAGATTATTTGGACGAACATGCACGGGTATTTCTTTTTGGGTGTCCTCATCGTGGTGTTGGCGCTCGCGGCGGAGTGGATCAAGCGCCGTGTGCATCTTCCATGGTCATGGAATAAAGAAGGGCTTTTGACAGATGAAGAATTCCGTCGCCTGCATCTTATCGGCGGCGCGGTGATCTTAGCGACGCTGATCAATCCTATGGGTTGGCGGGGAACGGTGTATCCGCTGACGGTCTTGTGGCAGATCCCTTCCGGTGCGTCCAATGTATTCTTTGAACATATCACAGAACTTCGCCGTCCATTAAGCCTGTCAACGCTTTGGGACATGGGCGTGCAGTGGCCTTATAAGGCGCTCATCTTTCTTTCAGCAGTCGCGCTTTTTCTTGGCCGTCGTCGTCTTGATATCAGGGTGCTGTTGTTCTGGCTATTTTTCTTATTATTTTCTGTGATAGCCCTGCGCAACATCACTTATTTTGCGGTCATGGCATATCTTTTGCTGATGATCTCGTCAGTTAACATATCGGTTGATGATCTTAGTCCTGTGCGTTTTTTATCGGAAAAGTTCATGCATCTGACCGGCGTGTTTGTGGGTGTGCTACTCATGATCGGGCTCCTTAATGCGGGTTGTGATCTTCAAGACCGCGGATATTATGACTTTGATGCATATGCCCGCAAAAGCGTGTATCTGGGCATTGACCGTCGTGTTTTTCCCCATCATGCCGTGGATTTTCTGCGCAAGAACAACATCAAAGGGAATTTCTTTAATGATTTTAATTCCGGCGCTTTTTTGATCGGCCGTGTCTATCCGAACATCCGCGTCTTTATGGATGGCCGCACCGAACTCCGCGGTGCTAAATTTTTTACAACATATAAGAAACTGTGGGAAGAAGGGGATGAAAAGCTTTTTGATGAGATGGTTGCGCGGTATCAATTGACCGGTGCTTTTGTGAATACCGCTTATAACCAGGCGCCGGAGAAATTCCTTAAGATGATCTCCAATAAAAAAGACTGGTACATGGTCTATCTGGACTATGACGCCGCGATCTTTCTTAAGGATGCGCCTGTTAATGAAGAGGCGATCGATAAGAATGCTCTGGATATGTCCATGTGGAAGCCCTACGGGTTGGACCTGAAGAAATTCGGACCTATGCCCGTGGTGCCATATCCTTTTGTTAGCCGGGCAAATTCACTCTTGGCCATGGGTTTTGATGATCTGGCCATGGCCGAGGCAGATGCGGCGCTCGTCGTTTATCCGTCCTTTTCAGAGGCGCACGCGATCAAGGGCCGTATTTATTACGAGCGCAAGGAATTTGAAAAAGCGTTCAAGAGTTATCGCACCGCAGCCTCGCTGGATACAGGTGATATGGACATTCGCTCCAAGCTTGTTGTTTGTTATTATGAAACAGGCGCTTATGATGAGGCGATCAAACAGGCCGAGGAGGTGCTGGATATTCAGCCTTCCAATGTGCGCGCTCAACTCGCTATGGCAAGATCGTTCGCGAAAAAAAAGCAGAATAAAAAAGCTTATGATATATTAGTTCAAGCTTTTAAGTCCCGTTTTAAGAAGGTGGATGATGTCGTCGCGTTGGGTGATATCTTTTTTACGGATAAAGCCTACGTTTTGGCCGGGAAATGTTATAAGATGGTACTGCAGAAAGATCCGCTTTTTACAGATGCGCGGGTCAGGCTGGGCGATGTCTTAAAAGAACAGAAGAATATTTCAGGCGCAAGGCTTCAGTGGCGCCGGGCCATGAAGAGCCGCAGCGACGATAAAGGCATCAAGGAACGGCTTGCAGGGACAGAAAGCAAACCACTAGGAAAATAATTATGAGAAATGTACTTACATTTGTGCTGGCCGGAGGAAGAGGCGAACGCCTGGATCCGCTGACCCGCGATCGCGCCAAACCCGCGGTGCCGTTCGGCGGGATCTACCGCATTGTCGATTTTACGCTTTCCAACTGCATCAATTCAGGACTGCGCCGTATTTTCGTGTTGATCCAATACAAGTCTTTTTCGTTACAGAAACATATCCTTTCCGGCTGGGATGTGGTCTCAACACAGCTTGGCGAGTTCATCGATGTGGTGCCTGCCCAACAGCGTCTAGGTGAAGACTGGTATAAAGGGACGGCCGATGCTATTTATCAGAATATTTACGCGATCAATGACAATAATCCGGGGCTTGTGCTTATTCTTGCCGGGGATCACTTGTATAAGATGAATTATCAAAAGATGATCGAGGAGCATTTGAAGGCGGGGGTCGACGTCACGGTCCCGTGTATCCAGATGCCCAAGGAAGAGTCGGCTCATTTTGGCGTAGTGGAAGTTGATAAAGATAATTTTATTTGCGGTTTCCAGGAGAAACCGATGGTCCCCCGCACCATCCCCAATGCGCCCGACAAGATCTACGCGTCGATGGGTATTTATCTCTTCAACCGCAAGGCCTTGGTCGAAGAACTGGAAAAAGACGCGGTTGATGTTCGCTCTGACCATGATTTCGGCAAGAATATTATTCCTAAGATGGTTAAGGACAGAAAGAAGCTTCTCGCGTATAATTTCGGCCTTCAATATGATTATTGGCGCGACATTGGAACGCGTGATGCTTATTATCAGGCAAATATGGACCTGGTGCATTCTAATCCGCCGTTCGATATGTATGACAAGAGTTGGCCGATCCGCACCCATTATTCGCATTATCCGCCGGTGCTCATCAAGACCGTGCATGAAGGGGAAGATGAGGTCCAGGGTGCGGCAGTGGATTCGATCGTTTCCCCCGGATGTATCATTGATGGCGGACGGGTCGAGCGCTCGGTACTTTCTCCCATGGTCATCGTGCACAAGGATGCCTGTGTTTCTGACTCCGTGATCCTCGAGAGCGTCACGATCGGTGAGGGCGCCAAGATCAAGAACGCCATTATTGATAAACAGGTCGTGGTCCCTGCAGGTGAGCGGATCGGTTATGACCTTGAATCAGACCGTAAACGTTTTGCTGTAACAGCGTCGGGTATTGTCATTGTTGCCAAGCGCACACCGATACAAGGGTAAGCCGTTTTAGAAATTTCAGAAAGGTAAAAGAGCATGATCGTTCAGCCTAAGATACGCGGGTTCATTTGTACTACGGCACATCCAGTTGGTTGTGCCCGTCACGTTCAGGAACAAATTGATGTTGTCACCAAAAAAGGCCTGGTCCAGGGAGGCCCAAAGAAAGTGCTCGTGATCGGTGCATCGACGGGTTATGGTTTGGCGTCGCGTATCACTGCGGCATTCGGCTCGGGTGCGGCGACACTCGGTGTGTTTTTTGAAAAGCCGTCGGACGGTAAGCGCACAGCGACGGCGGGCTGGTATAACACAGTTGCTTTCGAGAAAGCGGCTCACGCCAAAGGTCTTTACGCGAAAAGTGTGAATGGTGATGCGTTCTCTGATGAGATCCGCCGCCAGGTGTTGGATATGATCAAGAAAGATCTGGGCCAGGTTGATATGGTTATTTATAGTTTGGCATCTCCACGTCGGACACATCCTAAGACAGGCGAGACCTTCAAATCAACATTAAAGCCCATTGTCGGCAACTATACCAATAAGTCATTTGATTTCGATAAGAATGAAGTCATCTCCGTTACCCTTGAACAGGCAACGGATGATGATGTAAAGCAGACTGTCGCCGTTATGGGTGGTGAGGATTGGCAGATGTGGATCGATCTGATGCGTGCTGAAGGCCTGCTCGCCGAAGGGTGTATCACGGTCGCTTATTCTTATATCGGACCCGAAGTGACCCAGCCTATCTATCGTCAGGGGACGATCGGTGCGGCCAAGGATCATCTGGAAGCAACGGGTGTGGCGCTTGATAAGAAAATGATGGAACTCAAAGGCCGGGCGTTCGTGTCGGTCAATAAGGCACTCGTGACACAGGCGAGTTCGGCTATCCCGTTCATTTCACTTTATATCGTGCTTCTCATGAAGGTCATGAAGGAAAGAAATATCCATGAAGGCTGTATCGAGCAGATCGTGCGGCTTTTCCATGAACGTCTTTATAACCGTGACCGCAAGGCCATCCCAACAGATGAACAGGGCCGCGTGCGTGTTGATGACTGGGAAATGTGCAAAGAGGTCCAGAGTGAGGTCAAGCAGATGTGGACCGCCGTGACCACGCTTAATGCCAACCAGTTCGGCGGCGTTGACAGTTATAATAAAGAATTCCTCAAGCTGTTCGGTTTCGGCTTCCCAGGCGTTGATTACGACGCTGATGTTGAGATCGATCTTAAGCTTGACTGATCCTTTTCGCGATCGCCCAAGGCTTGTTCCAATGGTTAGCATTTCCATCCGCTATAAAGTATACTTATGGCGTGATATTTGATTGATATAAAAGAAAGGACCTTTATGCGATCACGCCAAGGATTTTCTCCTCTTTCTTCTTTCTCTTTTTGTCTTTCCTAATATTCTTCTCGCCGAAGAGATGACCCTCACGACTTATTATCCCGCTCCCTCCGGTTCCTATCAAAGCATGCGTTCGACCAGGATGTGTGTTGGACAAAATTGTCATAATGTGGCGACCAGACCGGATGTCGCGGATAACAGTCTTTATGTTCAGGGTGGTGTGAAGCTTGGGACAGAAGGCACGTGTGAAGTCGTGGCCAATGTTGGAACGCTGATCTACGATAATTTTGCGAATCAGGTCAAGGTGTGTCAAAACTTGGGTGTCGATGGCTTTGCATTTGTTCCCATCGCTCAGGAGGATGCGGGTGATATTCTTGTGGGGGAAGTGGGCATGCCGGCATCTGTTCAGGAAGCCTATACCTCTATTGCTACGTATTTCTCACCAGCATTGACCTACACTACGAATTATAATATTAAGAATTGGGCAAAAGTTGACAGTTCTCATCCTGTTTATATTCTGTCTAGGTATCCCGCGATCATCCGTCTTTTAATATCTAATAAGGTCGAGCCACTTCCAGGTAATTATAAGATCGAATATGGAGGCGGGACAATTAAATTCTTTACAGGAAGAAAATTTAAGGTTTCGTTGTATCAAGCCATTGGAGACCATTGGCGGCTTATTGATACGCAGGAAGTGGTCAATCCTAATGCTACAAATGGTCTTGATTTTATTCAGGATGATGCCGCTGAAGGAACTGTAGAGATCCCCGTGAGGAGTGTAGAAGTTGGATTTTATCGTGCTACTTGGAGGATTTCCTTGTTTTTGAGAATAGAACCAATGGCGGAGGTGTTGAATTGGTCGGAAGAGATAGGTCCTCAAGTTTCAACACAAGCGCAGTGGGACAGCGGGGATGATACAGCTATCCCAATTATCCCGCCTAAGGTTCAATTACCATGTTTTCCAACTATGAAGCCCACATATTGTGGGAATACCGCGTATACTGCTTCTAGTGAATATACTTGGTCGGATTATAAAGAAAGTAATAGGAATTTAAAGTATGTGGATCAGCGGGCTTCAGGGCTTATTGAAGGGGTCAGTTTAAGAATTTACAGAAAGCGATAAGATATGCAAAGAATATTTTTTCTCTGTTTGTTCCTTGTTGGATGTTTGCTTTGCTCGAGGAGTTCTGATAATGTTCTTGCAGCGGAACAGGAGGCGTTATCTGCAGACCAGCAGTATGAGCGTATGCTTAAGAAATGGGATGCATCAGTTCGAGCTGAAGATCAAAGAGAGGCTGCTCGTTTGCAAGAAAAAGAAGAAAATATTAAAAGAATGATGCAGTTGGAAGAGCCTCAAGCCAAGATCAAAGAACAACAAGATGCTCCTCAGCCTGAGAAAAAAGAAGCGTCGCCGTATGTTCGCGTAGAAGGATCGGAACAGGATGAGAAAGCCCTGGTTGCTGAGAGTAAGCACCAGACAAAAAAAGATGATCAGCGTGAGAACAGCGTTAATAAATATTGAGATCAAATAGAAAAAGGACACGAAGGCTCGATAAGAACCTCGCGTGTCCTTTTTTATTTCAAAGAATGTCACAGAACAGTATCCATTGCAATTACTCCGTCGATAATAGATAACCTCTATTTTCCCCACCGTTTTTCTTAATACTTAATAGAAAAAATACCAAACTTATATTGACACTGCCCTGCTTGGTCATTAAATTAGATTTATTAGCGGGTAGACACTATATTTTGCGGATAAGCGTGGCGATAATGCCTATATATAGGTATTACGCCGTTCTAACACATGCGAGGGAATATGGAACAACACGGAAATTTGATGACCATTGACGAGGTCGCTGATTATTTGCGCGTCAAGAAACGCACGGTTTACGACTGGGTTAAAAAGGGCAAGATCCCGGCGATGAAGACGGTTGGCTTGTGGCGTTTTCGCAAGGACCGCATTGACACATGGCTTGAAACTGACTCAGAAGCAGGCGCTGAAACACCGGTTGAGACCGAGATCAAGGCTTGATAGCGGCATAAAACTCCTTTAGCTACCTCTATTTACGGAGCTTTCACATGTATTTTAAGAAGTTAGAAATATTCGGTTTTAAATCCTTCGCCGAGAAAACTGTTTTTAATTTTGAGCAGGGCATCACGGCGATCGTTGGCCCGAACGGCTGCGGTAAAAGCAATGTATTCGACGCGATCCGCTGGGTCTTGGGTGAACAAAGTGTAAAGCAGTTGCGCGGCGGTGCGATGGAAGATGTTATTTTCAACGGCACTGACACCAAGCTTGCACTCGGGTTTGCCGAGGTCAGCGTTACCTTTGATAATGCCTCGAGGACCCTTCCGATCAATGCGGATGATGTGCTTGTGACACGTCGTTTGTTCCGCTCGGGTGAGAGCGAATACCTTATTAATAAAGAAGTTACGCGCCTGAAAGATATCACCGAGCTTTTCATGGGGACCGGTGTTGGGGCAGAAGCTTATTCGCTCGTCCAGCAGGGCCGCGTGGACTTGGTCGTGAGTGCGAAGCCTGAAGACCGCCGTATGATCTTTGATGAGGCGGCGGGCATCACTAAATATAAAGCCAAGAAACGTGAAGCGCAGAATAAGCTTAAAGACACGGATCAGAATTTGCTCCGTATCAATGATATTGTCGTCGAGGTCAAGCGTCAGATCGGGTCGATCGAACGTCAGGCGCAGAAGGCTCAGCGTTATAAGGAAGAATTTGAGAAATTAAAAGGCTTTGAACAGATCATGGCGCTGTATCAGTTTTCGTTGGCTGATAAAGAAAAGGCCGAGATCCAGGCGTTCTTGGATGACGTGCGCGGGCGTGAAGACCTTCATTCCGGCGAACTTGAAGAATTCCGTCAGGTGGTCGAGCGTGAGTCAATGCTCTTGGAAGACCTTGAGCTTAAGGTGCAGGAAGTCCGTGAGCAGGAGATCAAGCTTGGCAGTCAGATCGAGCTTCAGACACGTCATATCGGTTTTAACGAAGAGCGTTTGTGTAATATTGATGAGAATGAAACACGCCTTTCTGAGCAGAAAGCGCAGTTGGTCGAGAAATGCCAGACACATCAGGCCAAGATCGCGGCGCTTGAGAATGATCTCGCCGCTCTTTTGGGTTCTGTTGAGGCGTCGATCGGGACGCTGAATGAAAAGAGATCTTCTTTGGTGCAAGTATCCGCGCTCATTGATGAATATCAGCAGTCCATCCGTCAGGACGAGGAAAAGATCCTTTCCATGACCTCGCGTCAGGTGGAGATCAATAATCAGCTGACTGAGAATATGAAAGAAAGCCAGGGTTTTCTGGCGCGTCGTCGCCGGTTGGATGTCGAGCGTGCGAAAGTCACTGCCGAGCGCGAGGAAGTTGACCGCAAATTGCAGGGTGTTTCGCAGGGTATCATGGATATTGTTTCCAAGCGTCAACAGTTATGGGATGACGTAGCCCGTGAACGCGGCGCCTTGGCGCATCAGAATGAAGAGCTTGCGGTCCTGAACAGCCGTATCGAAAGCCTTGAGCGTAAGAAACTCTTTTTACTTTCCCAGAAAGAATTCATCGAAAAATTACAGGTCCAGTATGACGATATGCCTGATCCGGTTGTTACAGGACGTTTTTTGAGCACGGCGGTGCCGTCGGAGAAGCATACGGGGATCGTGGGTAAAGTCAAATCTGTGCGCGCTTTTACGGCCGAACACTTAAGTAGCCTTAAGCAGCAGCTCGAGGGGCTTGAGGGGGAAACGGTTTATGAGGTTATTTGTGAGTCCAAGTATCTGGAGCTGGACCCTCAGGAAATGCTGACACGTATTGATGCAGTCGAGGCTGAGATCAAGAGAACGGTGATCGAGCGTGACTCAAAGGTCTTGAAGATCGCCGAGCAGTCCAAACTTGTTGAGCGTATCCAGGCCGACATCCATAGCGAAGAAAAACGTTTATCCGTATGTGAAGCCCAGCAGGTCGATATCAGCGTTGAAGCCAAAAAGATCCTGAGTGAGATCGAGACCGTTGAGATGGAAACGCTCGAATCAGATGAAGCGATCACGCGTCTTAAGACGGTGGAAGATGCGTTGAGGGAGGATCTTCGGATAGTCGAGGAAGAAGTTTCTTTTGCGAGGGAAGATATCCGCGGTCGGCAGGAAATGCTTCAACAGAAGCGCAAGGACCGTGAAGCGGCCGCTGTTGCCGTAGCACAGACCGAGGTGGAGGCCGTGGCATTGCGTGATAAAGAGCAGGGATGGCGCTCGAACCTTGAGATGTTCCGTCGGGATCTGAACGGGTATTTGGAAGACATGACCCGTTTGAACAGCGAGTCACATTCATTTGATGAAAAACGTGCCAAATTCCGTGAAGAGATCGCGCAACTCGAAGAGGAGATCGCGCGGCTTCACGTTGAAAAAGAAGAATTGCGTGCAACACTTTCGCGTCATGAGGCTGAGCGGCAGGATGTTGATCAGCGTCTATCGAGCGTGCGTGCGCAGATATTGGGGATCGAGAAAGAGATCGCGAACAATCGTGATGCCCTTCATACGCGTGAAATGCGCATTCAGCAGATCGATTTTCAGATGCAGGCTATTAAAGAACGTATGCTTCAGCGGTATCAGATCGACTTTTCTGTACCCGTTGCTGAGGTGACGTCCGAAGGCGGCGAATCCGTCGGAACGCCGCAGGTTGATATTGAAGCTTTGGCGCTTGAGATCCAGACGCTGACAAAACGCTGTGAATCGTTCGGTGGTGTGAACCTGATGGCTATCGAGGAATTTGAGGAATTAAAGAACCGCTTCCAATTCCTGACCAAACAGCAGAGCGATCTGTTGACGGCCAAAGATATGCTTGAGCAGACGATCCGTAAGATCAATCGTACGACGCGTGAATTGTTCGTCGACACGTTCAATAAGGTCAATGAGCAGTTCCGCATTCATTTCAAGATGCTCTTTAACGGTGGCGAAGCTCAGCTGATCCTCGTTGATCCAGAGAATGCGCTTGAGTCGGGCATCGAGATCGTGGCGCGTCCTCCTGGCAAGAAATTGCAGACCATCACGCTCTTGTCGGGTGGTGAAAAGACCATGACCGCGATCGCGCTTATTTTCTCGGTCTTCAAGGTCAACCCAAGCCCGTTCTGCGTCCTTGACGAAATTGACGCGGCCTTGGACGAAGCGAACGTCGATCGTTTCGCGCTCGTGCTCAAGGAATTTGCGAAGATCGCGCAGTTCATCGTGATCACGCATAATAAAAAGACTATTGCCAATGCCAACGTGATGTATGGCGTGACCATGCAGCAGCGCGGTGTGTCGCGTGTGGTGTCGGTCAAGTTCTCGGAATTCAAGGATGGGACTGGAAAAGTAGAGAGCGAAAGAGTAGAATTTTCGGCTCCTGAAAAGAATGACGCCGAACCGGTTGCGGCAAGTGTCCAAACAGAGGCGGTCTCTGTTCCCGAAGCCATGCCTCCAGAAGCAAAGTCACAGCCAGAAGAGCTTGCCGTAGTGTAGGTTATAACAGATAGAACGATCCCCAGCCCCTGACAGCGTAGAACGTCAGGGGCTTTTCTTTTCGTTCTCTTGTCCATAACCGCTCTTGGTTCGCCTACCTTGACAGGGTTAAAAATAATATGTTATACTTAAGGACTCATTTAGTAGAAGCGCGTAACATGTTGAAAATATTTGATTTTACGTTGAGGTCTTATGTCTTTTGATTTTATTAAAAGTTTCAACTGGATCGACCTGTTGGCATTGGCGATCCTTGTCAGGGTCATTTATACCAGCGTGCAGACCGGCTTTATTGTGGAACTTTTCAAGTTGCTCGGTACGGTTGTGACACTGTTCCTTTGTTTCCATTATTACAGTGCGCTTGGGGGTATTATCTTCAAGAATTCAGGGATGGCTGAGGGGTTATCTTTTGCGATCACTTTTGCTGTTCTCTGGGCGGCTCTTTTTATCCTGTGTAAGTTTATCCGTGATGGGCTTGCGTTGATCTTTACGGTCCAGACCCAGGAACTGGTCAATAAATGGGGAGCTCCGGTCTTGGCGGTGGGACGGTTCTTTCTGGTCGCGAGCATGTCATTATTCCTGTTATTAACGACCGGGAACAAATATCTTGAGACCATGACTGTGCGTTCGTTCGCGCACAAGTATGCGATGTCAGTTGCGCCGTCGGTTTATCGCGGCATATGTGATGGATTTGTGACCAAGCTTGTAGGCAGTGAAAGATTTAACGAGCGCGTGAGTGAGACATTGAATAAAGTGCGTGCGAAGTAAGATCAAGGACGCGTTTTGTTGTATTAAGGAACGGGTATGGGGCGTATCCCTGATGATGTGATAGCACAGGTGATCGATCGGACCGATATTGCGGAACTGATCGCGGGATATGTTCCGCTTAAACATATGGGTCGGAATCAAAAAGGCCTTTGTCCTTTTCATCATGAGAAGACGCCGTCCTTTGTGGTGACGGCGGATAAACAGATCTTTCATTGTTTTGGATGCGGTGTCGGCGGGAATGTTCTTTCGTTCGTGATGAAGATCGAACATCTTGAATTTCCCGAGGCAGTGCGGTTCCTGGCCCAGAAAGCCGGGATCACGATCCCCGAAGAAGGGGGCGACAGCGCGCGTGACAGTTTTCGTCAGCAGATCTTTCAGGCGAATGAAGAAGCAGTGGCGTTCTTTCACGCACAGCTTATATCGCTTAAGACTGACGGTGCGAAGGCGGCACAGCAATATTTGAAAGCGCGGGGTGTTTCGCTTGAATGTGTCAAGCAGTTCCGTTTGGGGTATGCGCCCGACGGGTGGGATGCTCTTCTTAATGTCCTTCGCGCTAAAGGTTTTGATAACGAGCTCATTGAAAAGTCAGGGTTGGTCGTTCCTCGCCAGGATGGCAAAGGCGTCTACGACCGGTTCCGCGGACGGGTTATTTTCCCGATCTTTGATTATCGCGGGCGTTCCATTGCATTTGGCGCACGCGCGATCGACAAGACGGAAAAAGCAAAATATATCAATTCGTCCGAAACGCCGGTCTATACGAAGGGACAGCATCTTTACGGTTTTAATTGGGCCAAAGATGCTATCTCCAAGGAAGATGCCGTTGTGATCGTCGAGGGATATATGGACCTGATCCGGCCGTTTTTCGCCGGAGTGCATCATGTTTCCGCATCTTTGGGAACAGCCCTGACCATTGATCAAATACGTTTGATACGGCGTTATACACATAACGTCATTATGCTCTATGACATGGATGCCGCAGGACAGGCGGCGACTTTACGAAGCCTTGACCTCCTACTCGAGGAAGACATGAACGTGCGCATCGCCACATTGGCGGCAGGGGAAGACCCCGATTCGTTCATCCAAAAGTATGGTGTTGAGGATTTTCGGCAGTGTTTGACTTCAGCCAGAGGACTTTTCGATTTTAAATTATCGATGCTCCTCGAACAATATGGCTCGTCCACGCCGGAAGCACGGGCGAACATCTGTAAAGAGATGATTCTGACCGTTGAGAAAATAAAAAGTGAGGTCGCCAAGGACGGGTATTACCGACAGCTCGCCGCGAAACTTAATGTACCGGAAACGGCCATTTTCGCAGAGCGCGGGAAAGTGTTGTCCAAAAAGCCGCCTGTGTCGTCTCAAATAGTGCCCGTTGAAAAACGGAAAGAAGCAAAGCTCCGCAGTGATGAGGCACTGCTGCTTGCGATGATGCTTCGGGAGCCCAAGTGGGCGATGACAGGCCGACAAAGCCTGACCCCTGAAAGTTTCACGCATCCAGCGGCCTGCGAGATCGCCGCCAGACTCTTCGAGCTGGTTGATGGAGCTGAGGAACCGGCCGTGGCTGCTGTTTGTGCTCGGTTGGAGGATGAAGAAAGTCGTATGCTCGCGGCAAAACTTGCGAGCACGCCGTCTGAGCAAAAGGACGAGGATGAAACGCGCGCGTTCAACGATTGTATCAAACGTGTGCGGGGTGCTGTGCAGAAAGCGCGGCGTGATGTTCTTCGTGCAGAGATCCGCACGGCAGAACAGGCAGGGGAGCAGGAAAGGGTCCTTGCCTTACAACAGGAATTTAACCAGCTCATCAAATCGTAGTGAGGTAATAGGATGAGGGAACCAGAAAAAGAAAAAGATCTGCATGGGGATCTTGAGAAGTTGATCGACTCAGGAAAGAAGAAAGGCTTTTTGACCTATGATGAGGTCAATCAGACACTTTCCGATTCCATCGATTCTTCTGAAGAGATCGATCAGGTTTTTGAGATCTTAGACGGCAAAGGTATCCGTGTCATTGACGCGGATGAGGATGCTGATGCGGAACCGGAGGGCGAAGCGGAAGAAACCCGCGAACAGCAGCTCCGTCGTGTCCGTGAAGAAAATCGTGATGAGGATGATTACTCTGATAAGTTCATCCCGCTCGACGATCCGGTGAAAATGTATCTGAAGCAGATGGGCTCCATTCCGCTACTTACGCGTGATGAAGAGATCTCGTTGGCGAAGCGTATCGAAGAGGCTGAGATCAAGTTCGCGGAAGCTCTTTTTATGACCGCGTTCGCCCGTAAAGAGGCGATCAGCACGATCGATCAGGCGCTCAAGGAAGAGATCAATGTTGAGGATGTGGTCAAGGACGAACTTGAACGCAGGCCGAAATTGCTGAAAGACCTCAAGCGTCTTTTGGATAAGGTCAAGCACATGAAAGCCGGAACAAGTGATTGTGCCCGCATGCTTTCAGAGTTCAAGCTGACCTCCTCTGTGAATGAGCAGATGATCTCGCGTATTGAAAAGCAGATCGACGAAGTGGCGCGTCTTGAGCGGCAGTTAACGCTTAAGAAAACGCCGGTGCCTCGTAAGGACCTTGAAGAATCCCGTCGTAAGATCCTCAAAGATCTTGGACAGCCTGTTGAGACGTTGAAGAAGCAGTTGCGCAGTATCAAAATGCGCCAGAGCGAATTCAACAAGGCCAAGAAACTTTTGGTCGAGGCTAACCTTCGTCTCGTGGTGTCGATCGCAAAGAAGTATATTAATCGTGGTTTATCTTTCCTGGATCTTATTCAGGAAGGGAACATGGGTCTTATCCGCGCGGTCGAGAAGTTCGAGTATCAGCGCGGTTATAAATTCTCGACGTATGCGACATGGTGGATCCGTCAGGCGATCACGCGTTCGATCGCGGATCAGGCGCGCACGATCCGTATCCCGGTGCATATGACCGAGACTATTAACAAGATCATTCGTATTTCCCGTATGTTCGTGCAGGAGAACGGGCGTGAGCCATCTCCTCAGGAGATCGCGGCAAAGATGAAGATCTCTGTTTCCAAGGTAAAGGAGATCATGAAGATCTCCCAGGTGCCGATATCCTTGCAGACGCCGATCGGCGACGAGGGTGACACGCACTTCGGGGACTTTATCGAGGATAAAAAGGCTATTTCACCCGCTCAGGCAACGCTCCATTCGATGCTGAAGGATGAAATTGGTGGTGTTCTGGATACCTTGGATGAACGCGAACGCAAGATCCTTGAGCTTCGTTTCGGGATCGTGGACGGCACAAGCCGGACGCTCGAAGAGGTCGGGGCAGAGTTCAACGTGACCCGTGAACGTGTCCGTCAGATCGAATCCAAGGCGCTTCGGAAGTTGCGTCATCCCACGCGCTCTCGCCGTATCAAGACGTTCATTGATATGTCCGCGAAAGACGATTACGCGATCTGATCTTCGCGTATGATAAAGTTCCAAGAAAGGCCTGCTCAAGAAACGAGCAGGCCTTTTTATTTAACCGTCATTCCGAGGCCCACAGGCCGAGGAATCGCCTCAACATACCGGTCTTCAAGGTGTTCATGTTAGCGCATCTTTAAAACTCGGAAATGTTGCCTGATAGTCTCAGGCATGTTGCCCTCGCTCAGACAGAAAAAAACGTCTTTCATATTTGGGTTAGGGGGAGACGTTTTTTTAACTCGCGCGGTCAACATACCTGAGACTGGCAACATTTGGTTTGCGTCAATTATTGCTTATTGCCAAGGTTGGGCCTCCGGCCTTTTGAGCTAGGTCTCTATATATTATAATTATAAAGGCGCAAAACTTTTCACATTGAAAAAACAGGGGGTCTGTGGTATGATTTTTAGACATTTTTCTAGTTAGAATTGTTCTTTTTAGTAAGTAATAGAGATCTTGGGCCTATAGCTCAGTCGGTTAGAGCAGGAGACTCATAATCTCTTGGTCCCAGGTTCGAGTCCTGGTGGGCCCATTATTTTATCGACCAGGAAAGAAAGATTAAGACTTTTTAAAGTTCTTATAAAATATATTGGGACTGATTCAAAATGCCTAGATGCAAGGCATTTTCGAAGTGAGCGCGGAGGCGTACATCAGTACGCCGCACAAGCGAACGCGGAAATAACGCCGCAGATAGGCGTTTTGAAACAGTCCCGTGGATTTTGGACGCATAGCTCAGTTGGTTAGAGCGTTGCCCTCACATGGCAGAGGTCGTAGGTTCGATCCCTACTGCGTCCACCAGTTTTTTCATAGGGAAGTATAAAATTATTCTGCGGAAAGAAGGAAAACGTGGCTGGACAGAATGTTAAGGATTTGATCAAGAAGCTCGTCGCACTTCAAAAGTTTGATACAGAGCTTTATGAGTACAAGCGCGGGCTAAAGGACAAGCCGGCTGAGCTTGAAGGGCTGAAAGAAAAATACGAGGCCAAGAAACAGCAGTTCCATGAACTTGAGACGTCGATCAAGCAGGCTGAGTTGGCGCGTAAAAAGGTTGAAGGGGATCTGAAGAATAAAGAAGATGATATCGTCAAGGCGAATGCGGCGCTTATGACCCTTAAGACCAATAAAGAATATCAGATCAAGCTTTTTGAGATCGAGAACCTGAAAGCTGATAAATCGATCCTTGAGGATGAGATCCTGCGGTCGATGGAAACGGTTGAAAAGCTTCAGCAGGATGTTGTTAAAGAAAAAGAATTCCTCGCGGGCGAAGAAAAGCAGTATCTCGCTGAGAAAGAAAAGATAGATGCGGCCATCCGCGCACTTGAAGAAAAAGTGGACGGTCTGGCAGGTCAGCGTCGTGAGGCGGCTGAAGGTATAGATAAAAATATGTTGGCGGTCTATGAACGCGTGATCGATAATCGCGGCGGGATCGCGCTTGTTCCTGTGGCAGGGATGTCGTGCGGCGGGTGTTTCATGAATGTTCCCGAACAGACGGTAAATCGCATCAAGATGTATGAAGATGTGGTCCGTTGTGAGATGTGTGCGCGGTTCATTTATCTGCCTGAAGACCTGTAATGAATATTTATGAGATGTTCACAGATGGAGGCTGCAGCGGGAATCCCGGGCCTGCCTCTGTGGGTGTGATCATCTATTGTAACGGAAAAGTTGTTCGTAGGGTCGCGGAAGCCATTGGCAATACGACGAATAATGTAGCGGAATATTCAGCCCTGATCCGCGGGTTGAAAGAACTCAAGACACTTAGCGCCGAGCATATCCGCGTCCGTACGGACAGTGAGCTCATGTTTTTCCAGATCAAGGGGGCCTACAAGGTCAAGCATCCGAACATGATCCCGCTTCACAAAGAAGCGATCGAACTTTTAAAAAGTTTCAAGAAGGTTGAATTCAAAGCGGTGCCGCGGGAAGAGAATACAGAAGCTGACCGCCTCGCATCGTCTGTTCTTAGAAAAAAAGCAGGCCAGGATAGCCGCGCCGATGAATTTGTCATCGGGGGGGAAAGTCCGAGCTCCATAGGATAACGCACGCAGGTAACGCTGCGAGCGCGGTGTTAAAGCCGCGGATGATCAGAGCCACAGTGACGATACTTTTCCTTTCGGGGAAGAGGGTGAAACGGGCATTCTCTGCGTGGAGTAAGGCCAAATATGGGAAGAGTCTTCGGACACGGTATCATCCGTACCGTTCGTATTCCCGGGTAGGCCGCAAGAGTCCGCCGGGCGACTGGTGGAGTGAGACAGATGGCTGTCCGCCTTTCCTTCGGGAGAGGAACAGAACTCGGCTTATGGTCTGCTTGATATAGAGATTAAAAAACAAACGCAGTTAACGGAGGCAGGATCATGTCAGGTCATTCAAAGTGGGCAAAAATCAAGCATAAGAAGGCGATCACGGATTCGAAGCGCGGGGCTTCGTTCACGAAGATGGCGCGAGAGATCACCACAGCGGCGAAAGAAGGCGGTGGCGATCCGGATATGAACCCGCGTTTGCGTATGGCGATGACCCGTGCGCGTGGTATCGGTATGCCGGGTTCTAACGTCGAGAGTGCTATCAAAAAAGGCACCGGCGGTGGCGAAGGAATTATTTATGAATCATTCACGTTCGACGCGTATGGTCCAGGCGGCGTGGCTATTTTTATCGACGGGCTAACAGATAACAAGAACCGCACGACCGCTGAAGTACGCAGTGCGCTTACCCGTAAGAGCAGCAGTTTAGCGTCCCCGGGTTCGGTGGCTTTTTTGTTCAATAAAAAAGGGCTTATCGTGGTCGAGACCAAGGCGATCGGCGAGAGCGATCTCATGGACATTGTTCTTGAGGCTGGGGCTGAGGATATGACGACTGAGGGTGATGCGTATGAGATCACGACCGAAGTCGCGGTATTTGAAAAAGTGCGTCTTGCGGTTGAAGCGAAAAAGATCCCGATGAAGTCAGCGGAAGTCACGATGATCCCGACGTCCACGATCAAGGTCGCGGGTCAGGAAGCCAAGAGTGTTCTTGCACTCATTGAAACGCTGGAAGATCTGGAAGACGTTCAAAATGTGTATGCCAACTTCGATATTTCCGACGAAGATATGGCAGCTATTGCAGAATAATGAAGATAATGGGCATTGATCCCGGGCTTAAGGCTACGGGGTATGGTGTCGTGACAGTTGATAAAGACGGGCGTGTGAAGCCTGTTGAGGCCGGGATCATTGAGCCGAAACAGACGGGCGCGCTACCCGAAAAGCTCTTAAAAATACATACGCATTTGACCGGGTTGGTCGTTCGGCATAAGCCAGATGTGCTGGTGCTTGAGAAGTTATACAGCCATGTGAAGCATCCGGTCACCTCCTCCATTATGGGGCATGCGCGCGGTGTTATTTGTCTGGTGTGCGCCGAGCAGGGCCTTTTGCTCGTTGAGGAAAGCCCTAAGCGGATCCGCAAGGCGGTCGTTGGCAACGGCAATGCCAGCAAAGAACAGACATGCCGGGTGGTGGCACAAGTGCTTAAGGTGGATGCGGATAAATTGACCTTAGATGCGTCTGATGCGTTGGCATTGGCGCTGGGATACGCGTCGATGTCGCGAGGGATACAGATATGATCGCCCGTATCAGAGGAAATATAGTTGAGAAGAAAGAAAATGCCGTTGTCATTAATGTCAGCGGCATTTTTTATGAGGTCATGGTCCCGTGCTCTGTGATGGAGCGCATTGACGGCATGGTCGATGCTGAGGGTCTGGTGACTTTATCGACGTATTATTATTTGCAGATGAACCCCTCGAGCGGAACAGCGCATTTGTTCGGATTCTTAAATGAGCTTGAGAAGGATTTCTTTTTGCAGTTCATTTCTGTTTCCGGTATCGGGCCAAAGGCCGCGATCCGGGCGCTGGACCGTTCGATCGCGGATATTGCGCGCGCGATTGATCAGGGGGATGCGGCTTTCTTAAAGACGCTGCCCGGGATCGGACAGCAGAAAGCAAAAGATATTATCGCGAAATTGCAGGGCAAGGTCAGCCGGTTCGGTTTGATCAAGGATCATGCGCTCAAGGCGCAGGCAACGGCTGCGGTGCCATTCCGCGACGAGGCGTTGGCGGTTTTGGTGCAGTTGCAGTATAAGAAAGCCGAGGCCGAGGAGATGATCGACAAGGCATTGTCACGTCAGCCGACGCTTGCGACGGTCGAGGAATTGCTTAACGAGATCTATAAACAAAAGGTCATGGCCTAATGGAACAATCACAGCTTGATCATTTAAAAGGTGCGCTTGAGGCGCTTCTCTTCGTCAGTGAGAAGCCGGTCACGATCGATCAGTTCAAGGATGCGATCGTCGGCGTTGGTGCTCACGATATCAAAGAGGCGCTCAGTGCGCTGCGTACAGATTATGAAGTGGCCAGCAAAGGTGTTACGGTCATTGAGATCGCGGGCGGATGGCAGATGCTTTCCAATCCTTTATTCGCGGGTTATATCCGTGAATTTTATAAGACGCGCCATAAGGAAAAATTATCACGTCCCGCGCTTGAGGCGCTGGCGATCATTGCCTATAAACAGCCGGTATCGCGCACCGATGTCGAGGTGCTGCGCGGGGTGAACTCCGACGGTGTTGTGATGCATCTGCTGAACAAGGGGCTTATTAAGATCGCGGGGCGCAAAGAAGTCCCGGGGCGGCCGTATGTGTATGGTACGACACAGCAGTTCCTGGAATATTTCGGGCTACGTGCACTGGAGGATCTGCCGAAGCTTGAGGAATTCCCGGCGCTTGTTGGCAAGGCTAATGAAGTGGCTCCAACGGTCGTGACAGCGGATGCGCCTGTTGTGCAGGAAAGTTTTGTTGAAACCGCGGCGGGTGAGCCTGTCTCGGCGGTGCCGGAAGTAGAACATGAGGCCGCGCTGGCTGAAGAATTGGCCAAGGCACGCACAAGATTGGATATTGATGAACTTGAGAAACAGGCGTGCACCCATAATCCTGATCGGATGGAAGAAGAGATCAGCGGTGAATCAAGCGGGCAGGCCCGTTTGATGAACACGGATATTGACACGACGGAGAATAAGCATGGATCTGACACACCTTCGACAGAAAATTGATCTGCTGGATGAAAAGATCGTCGCGGTCTTAAATGAGCGCGCCCAAGTGTCTTTGGAGATCGGCAAGGCCAAGAAAGCGACCAATGCCGGGATCTATGCGCCCGCACGGGAACGCAAGGTGTTGGACCGGGTCAAGGCGCTGAATAAGGGCCCTATGCCCAGCGGCGCTGTTGAAGCTATTTATCGCGAGGTCATGTCCTCATCGTTGTCGCTTGAAAAGCCACTACGCATCGCGTATCTCGGTTCGGAAGGATCGAATTCACACACGGCGGCACTTAAGAAATTTGGATCCCAGCTTGTTTATGTCGGGTGCGGCAGTATTGAGGATGTGTTCACGCGTGTGGAGCATCATGATTGTGATTATGGGGTGGTTCCGATCGAGAATTCTGTTGAGGGGACTGTTACGCCGACGGCGGATCGTTTGGTGGAGTCAAATCTTCAGGCGTGTGCCGAGATCACCATCAGGATATCGCACAGTCTGCTTTCAAAGTGCCCGATCGAAAGAATTAAGAAAGTGTATTCTAATCCGCAGGTGTTGGCGCAGTGCCGCAATTGGTTGATGGCGAATTTGTCGTCTGAAAAAGTAGCGCAGATTGCGGTGGGCGCAACGACGGATGCGGCGTGCATTGCTTCACACGAGAAGAATGCGGCGGCGATCACGTCCCCTGAATGTGCGCGTATCTATAAATTGCCGGTGTTAAAGACGGATATCCAGGACATTGCGCATAATGCGACACGGTTCTTTGTGATCGCGAAGCAGGATGCGCCTTCGACGGGGCGAGACAAGACATCGATCGTTTTCTCGATCAAGGATAAGGTCGGGGCATTGCAGGCGATGCTCTCGCCATTCGCGAAGAACAAGATCAACATGACCCGCATTGAGTCGCGTCCGATCAAAAGGAAGGCTTGGGATTATTATTTCTTTGTGGATCTTGAAGGCCATCGTGATGATGTAAAAGTAAAGAAAGCCCTCGGACAGCTCGAGGGGATGTGCAAATTCTTAAAAATACTGGGATCATATCCCGCGTAAGATAACAAGGTGAGTAGATGAAGACTTTAGCGAATAAATTTGTGACAGGCATCAAGCCTTATGTGCCAGGAAAACCGATCGAAGAAGTGAAGCGCGAGTTCGGTTTAAAGAATGTTATTAAATTGGCGTCGAATGAAAATCCTTACGGGCCATCTCCGAAGGTGCTCAAGGCCATTAGCGCTTGTGCCAAGACCTTGAATCGTTATCCCGACGGGGCTTGTTTTGAGCTGCGTCAGGAAGTGGCCAAGCGCCTTAAGGTAGGGGCGGATCAACTTGTGTTCGGCTGCGGGTCGGATGAGGTCATTGTGCTGGCTCTGCGCGCTTTTATCAACGAAGGCGATGAGGTCGTGATGGCCAAGCCGTCATTTCTTGTTTACTCTTTAGCATCGACGCTGGCAGGCGCTAAACTGGTGCAGATACCACTCAATGGTCTGCGTTATGACCTTGTTGCCATGAAGAAAGCGGTGACACCGAGGACCAAGATCGTTTTTATCGGCAACCCCGATAATCCATCAGGACAGTATCCGACCAAGGATGAGGTCGCGGTGTTCATGAAGGATCTGCCAGAGAGCGTTATTGTTTTCTTTGATGAAGCGTATTTTGAATTTGCGGCTAAAGAAAAAGATTATCCTGACACATTGGCCTTGCTTCGTGCGGGCAGGAATGTCGTCGTGGCACGGACATTCTCAAAGATCTATGGTTTGGCGGGGCTGCGTGTGGGGTATGGTGCGGCGTCCCTCGAAGTGGCGGATCTTATGAACCGCGCGCGTGAACCGTTCAATGTTACCTCCCTCGCACAGGCCGCGGCCGTGGCTGCGCTTAAGGATAGTGCTTATTATCAAAAGATCCTTAAACAACTTGGTCGTGAGCGCGACCTGTTGTGTAAAGAATTAGAGATGCTGGCCGCTAAAGGCGTGTCTTTCAGTAAGGGCTGCACGAATTTCATTCAGGTGCGCACATTGATCGACAGCCGTGCGTTGTCGCCGGCACTTATTAAAAAAGGTATCATTGTCCGCGATATGAGCGCATGGGGTTTGTCGAACTATATCCGTGTGACGATCGGGACACCGGCGGAGAATAAGAAATTTCTGAAGGCGCTTAAGGAGAGTTTATGATCGTTGTTTTAAAACCAGGCGCTACAGAAGAGAATATTCAGCATATCCTTGATAAAACAGGCAAGATGGGGCTGAAGGCCAATGTGTCGCGCGGCGCTGAACGTACGGTCATCGGGCTTATCGGCCCCGAAGATAAACTTCAGATCGTTCCCTTGGAAGTTTTTCCCGGCGTTGAAAAGGTCATGCCGGTATTGGCACCGTATAAACTTGTATCGCGTGAAGTGAATCCTGAGGGTTCGAGGGTCAAGGTCGGTGGAGATGTTGTGATCGGCGGTAAGAAGGCTGTTGTCATGGCAGGTCCTTGTTCGATCGAAGGCTATGACATGCTTTTATCGATCGGCCGCCAGGTCAAGGCCGCGGGGGCGACCGTGCTTCGCGGAGGGGCGTTCAAGCCCAGGTCATCTCCGTATGATTTTCAGGGGATGGGCGAAGAGGGGCTTCGTATTCTTTCTGCCGTCGGGAAAGAGGTTGGGATCGCGACCGTGACCGAGGTCATGGACCCGCGTGATGTGGCTTTGGTGTGTGAATATGCCGATATGCTGCAGATCGGTGCGCGTAATATGCAGAACTTTTCTCTCCTTAAGGAAGTGGGCAAGGCGCGCAAGCCCGTGCTCCTCAAGCGTGGTATCAGCTCGACGATAAAAGAATGGTTCATGTCAGCGGAATATATCCTCGCGCAGGGGAATTTTGATGTGATCTTGTGTGAACGCGGTATCCGCACCTTTGAGACCGAAACGCGTAATACACTCGATATCAATGCTGTTCCCGTCGTGAAGCAGAAGTCGCATTTACCGATCATTGTGGACCCGAGCCATGGGACAGGACGTTGGGGTTTGGTCAGCAGTATTGCAAAAGCAGGGATCGCCGCGGGCGCGGATGGGGTTGTTGTTGAGGTCCATGAAAACCCCGAGGAAGCCTGGTCGGATGGTGCCCAGTCGCTTAAGATCGATAATTTTCAACAGCTCATGAAAGAGCTTTCCGCGGTGGCGAACGCCGTCGGAAGAGAAATCTGAGGTAAAACGTGTTCAGACGTCATTTGTTTGGAAAAGTAGCGATCATTGGTACAGGGCTCCTTGGCGGGTCATTGGCCCTGGCGCTTAAGAAGAATAATCTCGCTGGTAAAGTGGTTGGGTCATTCCGTCAGGAAGCTTCCATGAAGGCCGCGCGCGAGAAAGGGATCATTGATGAGGGAACGACCGATATCCGTCAGGCGGTCATGCATGCGGATCTGGTGATCTTAGCATCTCCCGTGAAAGTGATCCTTGAGCAGATCAAGGATAAAGAATTTATCAAGGCGATCAAACGCGGCGCCATCATGACAGATGTGGGAAGCACCAAGGTCTCGATCGTTGAGGCAGCACAGAAATATCTGCCTCAGCATGTCCTGTTCGTCGGGTCTCATCCGATGGCAGGTTCAGAGAAGAGCGGTGTGGCGCATGCGAACGCGGATCTTTTCAAAGGTGCGACGTGTCTCATGACGCCTGTCGAAAAGACGAACCGCCTTGCGAAAGATAAGATCAAGCATCTTTGGACAAGTTTGGGTGCCAATGTAGTGATGATGGAGCCGGCTAAACATGACGAGGCGCTGGCTTATGTAAGTCATCTGCCTCATATCGTGGCGTTTGCGCTTATGCGTGCGATCCCCGAAGAAATGCTGGCCCATGGATCGTCGGGACTCAGGGATACGACCCGTATCGCGGGGTCTTCTCCCAAGATCTGGAATGATATTTGCGCGTCGAATTATCGTCATATCCTTAAAGCGATCGATGAAACTGTCCGTTCTTTGTCGGATATCCGTAAGGCCATTGTGGACCATGATGAGCCGGCATTAACGCAGGCATTAACACAGGCTAAAACAAAACGTGAACTTCTCGAGAAAAAAAATGGCTGATCATCTTGTAGTTGTTATCGATGGGCCTGCGGGGGCAGGAAAAAGCACGGTTGCCAAAATGGCGGCGAAGAGGCTTGGCTTCGCGTTCATGGACACAGGGGCGATGTACCGGGCGCTGACCGTCAAAGCACTGCGTGCGAAATTGAACCTTGAAGATGAGCAGGCGCTGATCAAGCTTGCGGAAGTGACACATATCGATCTGGTCAACGAAGCGGGGAAACCTCTTAAAGTGACCCTTGACGGCGAGGATGTCTCCGAAACGATCCGCTCGACGGACGTGACTAATAATACATTTTATATCGCCCGCACGCCGGGTGTCCGTCATGTGATGTTGGAGTGGCAGCGCCGGATGGGGCGTGAGCAGTCCATGGTAGGCGATGGGCGGGACCTTGGGACCGTGGTGTTCCCGGATGCAGCCTACAAGTTTTATCTGGATGCGGATTTTGATATCCGTTGCCAGCGCCGTATCGATGAGCTCAAGGCTAAAGGACAGCCTGTTGATGAACAGGCGCTCAAGGCAGACTTGGCTGAGCGCGATCATAAGGATTTCACGCGTAAGGCGGGCCCTCTTAAAAAAGCAGATGATGCTATTATTATTGACTCGACCAGCATGTCGATCGACGAGGTCGTTGACCTTATCGTCCGGCGTGTCCAGTCCAAAGCATAATACTTCGTACAGAAAAGAATATGAAACAGGAACTTATACGTAATTTCTCCATTATCGCGCATATTGACCACGGAAAGTCCACGTTGGCTGACCGGCTCATGCTTCATTGCGGGGCCATTGATGAGCGCAGTTTCAAGAATCAGCTGTTGGATGACATGGACCTTGAGCGCGAACGCGGTATCACGATCAAAGCGTCCGCCGTCAAGCTCATGTATAAAGCCAAAGATGGTCAGGAATATCTACTTAACCTCATTGATACTCCCGGGCACGTTGATTTTACCTATGAGGTCGAGAAATCCCTGAAGGCGTGTGAAGGGGCTCTTCTTATTATTGATGCATCGCAGGGCGTTGAGTCGCAGACCGTCGCGAATTATTATCTGGCGGTTAATAACAACCTAGAGATCTTGCCGGTCATCAATAAGATCGACATTGCTAATATCGATCCTAATGAAGCGGTGCGGCAGTTCAAGGAAGTGTTGAAGTTCAAGGAAGAGGATATCCAGAAAGTTTCTGCCAAGGTCGGTCTTAATATCGATCTCTTATTCGAGAAGATCGTGAGCTTTATCCCAGCGCCTTACGGCGAGGAGAATAAACCTCTTAAGGCGCTGATCTTTGATATGAAGTTCGATGTCTACAAAGGCGTGGTTATTTTTGTTCGTGTTTTTGATGGTAAGTTGGCGATCGGTTCGCGCATTCGCCTCATGCATCTCGCACAGGAATTTACCGTCGAGGGGATAGGTTGTTTCTCACCTTTTGATACCAAGCTCAAGGAGCTCGGCACAGGCGAGGTCGGTTATATCACCTGCAATGTGCGTGATCCGAAAGAGATCCGTGTCGGTGATACGATCACGGATGTGGCGAATCCGTGTGATGCTCCGATGGAAGGCTACCGTCAGCTTAAGCCCTTGGTTTTTTGCGGTGTGTATCCCGTAACGGCGGATGAATATATGGACCTGCGCGTGGCGATCGATAAATTGCGGCTGAATGATCCGAGCTTTACATTTGAGCCTGAAACATCCCAGTCGTTCGGGCACGGGTTCCGTTGCGGTTTCTTAGGGCTGCTTCATATGGAAGTCGTGCAGGAACGCCTCGAGCGTGAATACAATTTGAGCCTTGTCTTGACGACCCCGAATGTCGGGTATCGTTATGAGACCAAAGACGGTATCATGAAAGATGTTGAGAACCCCTCGGACCTTCCAAGCATGAGTGATATCAAGTCTGTGGAAGAGCCCATGCTTAGAGTGTCGGTCTTGACCCCGGTCACGTCGATGGACGCTGTTATGGAGTTGACCAAGCGCAAGCGCGGTGTTTATATCAAGAGCGAATTCGTTTCAGACCGTATGCGTGTTATTTATGAGATCCCGCTTGCTGAGGTCATCGTGGACTTCAATGACATGATCAAATCCGCGACAAAAGGGTATGGTTCGATCGATTATGAATTTTGTGGATACAAGGTGGCTCCCATCACCAAGTTAGACATCCTCATCAACGACGAAGAATGCGATGCATTCTCGTGTCTGGTGCATAAGGATCATGCTTATGATAAAGGTGCCAAACTGTGCGATAAACTCAAAGAACTTATTCCGGCGCAATTGTTCGAGATCCGCATTCAGGCTTCTTGCGATGGGCGCATCATCGCCTCATCGCGCGTGAAGTCCATGGGCAAGAATGTGACCGCAAAATGTTATGGCGGCGACATTTCCCGTAAACGCAAGTTGTGGGAAAAGCAAAAAGAAGGTAAAAAGAAACTCAAACAGGTTGGGCGTGTTGAAGTGCCTCAAGAGGCTTTTCTCGCCGCGCTTAAGATATAAAAAGGATAAACGAAATGACAGACAAACAGCAGGCATTCATCGCGCATTGGAAACCGATCATCTGGGAATGGACAGAGTCGATCGTGATCGCATTCATTCTCGCGATGGTCATCCGTTCTTTCTTGATCCAGCCTTTCAAGATCCCGTCGGGTTCGATGCGCATGACACTCATTGAAGGGGACCGTTTGTTCGTGAACAAGCTCGCGTATGGCCCGCTTTTCCCGTTCACTAAATACCGTTTGCCGGGATTCACTAAGGCAAAACGGGGCGATGTGATCGTTTTTAAGTATCCCGTGACCAGGGATAAGGATTTTATTAAACGCCTGATCGCTTTTGGCGGTGAGACCGTTGAGATCAAGGATGGAAAGGTTTTGATCAATGACAAGGTCTTGAGTGACGGGGCCCTGGATAATATCCATTATTATAATCGCGGTGAATACGGCATAGAGGGGAAGAAGATCACTGTTCCCACCGGGAATTATTTTGTGATGGGGGATAATAGCGGCTCCAGCCATGACAGCCGTTATTGGGGCTTTGTGCCCGAATATTATGTGCTTGGCAAAGCCGAATGCATTTTCTGGCCGCTGAATAGGGTCCGATGGATCAAGTGACGGGCAAGATGAAACTTATTCCGATGCTTCTTTTATGCGGTTTATTGTTCGGCGGATGCGCTTCCGGCAGATCATCCGCACCCAAAGAAACACCCAATGATCAATTTGATATGGCGCAAAAAGTTATGGGCGGGATGACCGGACGTGATGTGTCGAACAGTGATATGAAGCGCATGATCCGGGATGTTCAGACCGATCCGGGATCACGGGATGCCGCCAACAAGATCCTCGGCGCCGGCAAACCGGTTGTCGTGAAATATTCGCCGGTGACAGGAAAGCATTATAGCGGTGAGCTTGAGGTTGACCCTGAGACAGGTGTCAAGCTGGAAATCCTTCCTGAATAGAAAGACCCTATGTCTTTAACACTTGCCAATAAAATAACGATCGGGCGTATTATCCTCATACCCGTTTTTATTGCGGTGATGATGTATTATACCGAGGCGCGTGAATATCTGCGCTGGTATGCACTGGGTATTTATTTGTTCGCTGAAATAACGGATGTGGTCGATGGTTATATCGCGCGTCACTATCGGCAGAAAACAAAAGCGGGTTCGATCCTCGACCCTCTGGCCGACAAGCTTCTTTTTATCAGCGCTTTGTTGTGTTTATATAAAGTAGGGCTGGATCATGACTGGGCGGTGCGCATGCCGCTGTGGCTCGTCGTAGCGTTCGTGAGCCGTGATATCATCCTTATCTTGGGCAGTTTCCTGGTCGAGCTTAAGGTCGGTATCGTTGAGATCCGTCCGAACGTTTGGGGCAAGGTCACCGCCTTCTTTCAGGTGGTGTGTATCGTTGCTGTTTTTCTTCAATTCCATTTGGCACTGTTCGTCTGGTGGGTGGCATTATGTTCAACGGTTATTTCAGGGATCATGTATATGAAAGAAGGGATCAAGGTGCTCAATGATGATGTTCGTTAATATGCTTATCACTGCCGCCGTCAGTTATATTATCGGCTCTATTCCGACCGCATTTATTTTTGGTAAAATCCTAAAGAATATTGATATCCGTCAGCATGGCTCAGGTAATGTGGGGGCAACGAATGCTTTTCGCGTGCTTGGCAAAGGCCCGGGAGCAACTGTGCTTATTTTGGATATCATTAAGGGCATCGTGCCGGTAGCGGTATCAGGTTTTATTTTTCCAGGCGATGCCAATATCCCGATCATGGCCGCGATCATGGCGGTCATCGGGCATAATTGGACATGTTTCTTGCAATTCAAAGGTGGGAAGGGGATCGCGACCTCATTGGGTGTCCTTATTGGTCTGACCATTGCGCTTCCATCCATCCGTTTGGCTGTCTTCTTATGTGTGTTGGCATGGGTGATCTGTTTTCTGTTGACCGCTTATATTTCCGTATCTTCTATCCTTGCAGGGCTTTTGCTCCCGGTTCTCATGATCATTGTGGATGCTCCTTTCAGCGTAAAAGCGCTCAGTATCATCTTTTGTGTCTTTATTGTCTTTCGCCATCGCCCCAATATCCACCGCCTTTTACAAGGCCAAGAACCCAAAGTCCCGCTTCCTTTTCATGAGAAATAACAGTATATTTTCTGGAATTGGTTGGCTTTGCCGCGCCGAGTGACGGAGGCCTTGCCGCCCGCAGTGAGCGGCATTGAAGGAACGTTCCGCGCTATTAACTAAGAAACCCCGTCGGCATTACTCAGGCCACCGATCAGATGAAACTCGTTTTAAGCGAGCGAGGACGGCGAGGTGGCACGTTATGGCAGGCAAAGCGACTTGAGCCGTGCATAGAAAATAACGTTTTCTCGAGAAGCCCTCGGGCACCTTGTTTACCCCTGTTTTAAATGTTATCTTTCGAGTGCGGATAGATCGTCTGTATCCGAACATGTATTTTGGGGATCCAAGGTGGTATATGAAAAATGTGGTGTACCGTAAAAAAGAACTTACTTCACGCGTTGGCCGCGCGGTTTCTGTCCGCGAGGTGTCGTGTGATAAAGAAAGCGATACGCAGGTGAACAAGACCTTTGTTTATCTCGTGTCGCGCGTGGATCAGATCCCGCAGGATATCCCGGCACCCGAGGTCTTTATCACGAAGAAGATAGAGTCTGAGGGGCGTTCGGAGGTGTTTCTGTTTCGGGTCAAGGGCGTTGTCTATATGAAACAGCATCGGTTCATCTACCGTGTTCTGTATAGCCATGGCCTGACGGTCCACCTTCAGTGGAAAACCCATGTTCTCTCCTCCAAACCCTCTGCGTTAGCCTAGACGCGGGTGGCCTGTGAGGTGAGACTTCTTAGCGAGAGCGGCTTTTTTAGCCGCTCTTTATTTTTCGGGTTGTTGCTTGCAGATGTCGTTTGAAAAGTGGCGATCTGGTGATAGAATAAACGACATTTGGGGGGCTTATGGGAAACGTGTCGTTAATAATCATTATTGTTTTAAGAACTGGTTCGCAATGAATGCACTCGGGCTCTGTGCTCGGGTTTCTTTTCATTCACCGTTGGAGAAGGAGTTTTAATGGCAGTACTTTTCTGGACAGGGATCCTTTTTACTATAATTGCGCCATTTACCGTAAAAATAATCTTCAATGACATGGCCTTGGTATGGGTTGCTCTTATAATTGGCGTTTTCATGACGATAATTTCAAAATTTGATCGCTTGGTTGAGTTTTCTTTGGGGCCGATTACAGCAAAGATGAACCAGAAGATCGAGGAGGCTGATGTTATTTTGAAGAAGCTTCAGAATATTGCGTTGGTGTCTTCGGAGGCGACTTTGACTGATCTAATGGCCGGGTCTTTTATGGGTAGTATGACTTTGAAGCAACGAATGATCTTGCACGATAAGGTTGTGCAGGCTTTAAGGGGTATAGGGATAGAAGAAAAGCAGATTTTAGCGGCGGAAGATCGTTGGCGAAAAGGAATCACAGTAATTTTCTGTCGAGCGATTCGTTGGCGCGTTAAATTGCAAGAAAATGGGCATCATGCAAACTTTGATGCGCCTAAACAAAATCAGGAGGCTGGAAAAGAACTGGACAACTTGTCAGACTTTCCTAATTGGACTGAACCTTCTCCGGAGAAAATAAGAGAGGTTCTTGCGAGATATAATATTTGTATCGAATCTGTGAATAAATGGGTTGATGATTATGCTTATTTTATGGAGCGGCGGAATGCTAAAGTTAGTTGAAACTCTTTGAAAAAGAAGGGCAGGGTTCTCC
>DYQZ01000040.1 GCA_020719005.1 Candidatus Omnitrophus sp. | reverse complement strand
CTGAAGATTCTTCTTTAAAAGCAACCGTAGCGACCCCGAAAACAATATGGGATGACTACAGCACGGTGACTGCGATCCCAGGAAGCGCCCGCTGGAGTCAAACTTTAAGCGAATCACTCTTGGTCGGTATAACAGGGAACATGCACACAGGGCTTGTGGACGGTAAAGTTGATGCCGAGAATTATGTGAAAAGTGGGGATGCGGCACTTATGCTTTTGGATGGGGTTGAAATAGCTGCCCAAGTCAGCCAATCAACGAGCAAATATGATCAGCTGACACCTGAGTATGAATCAAAGGACCGAGGCAATGCCTATTATGTTTCACTCGAAGGGTCTAGTGACCCTGATGACATGTTGCATAAGGATTATTTTGGACAAAGAGCGCCTAAGGGCGATGCTTTCTTTGCCAAGAGCCGTGTGTTCTTTGCTCGTATGGATAATGATTTTGAATCCAGCCTTTCTAATTATCACGAGACAAGGGATGATTCCTATTGGAGCCGTCATCTGACGTTTTATCCCTCGACCTATGGCAATCTTCCCGGAAATGAACCGACCTCGAGCGAATACGACCTGGAGTTTTTTGCAATCGGTACAGGGGTCGATCAGGGGCGCAAAGTTGTTGGTTGGCGCGGTGATGTGGAAATGATGGAAGGTAAGGTCAAGGGAATGGGTGATGTTCGTTACGTGACCGACACGGATAACAAGCGCATTGAAACGGTATCGCGTACGCAGTGGATGTATTCTCCTGTTGATAAGCTATCAACAAAATTAATGCTGTTGAATCATAATCTCCCTAAGACAACGGCAGGAGTTGATCCTTTCATTGTGGATGCTAAGACAGGGGATAATCTTACGAATACAGCAGTTCCTGGGGGAGAAGATGCAGATCTTAACACCGGGACGTTGGGTGTTCGTTATGAGATCACGGATGCTGTTGCGGTTAATGGAGTGTGGGAGCGCACGAATGACATTACATTGGGAGCTGATAATTTTCCAAGAGGTGTTTTTAATAGTGCTTGGCAGGGGGATTATTCGGATGATGGCAGGACGTACAGAAGGTCAAACCCGTTTCTATACAGTCAGGGGTATTTTGACCAGGCACCATACGAATACCGTGATATTTTCAAGACCGGCCTTGAGTTGAAGCCCACGGACAAATGGATGATCTATCTCGATTACACCCGTAATCCGAACAGGTTCGCGGGGAATATTGATGATAATATGAACCATTTCGGTGTTGAAACAAGCTATGTTCCTTTTGATCAGTTTGGTTTGTTTGCCCGTTATACGTTCTCGAAGTGGTATAACATTGACAAGCTAGCCAATGATGGTGAACTTAAATATCAGCGGTATAATAATTTCTTTGTTGAAGGGCGTTATTTCCGTAAGGACGACATGAAATTATCTTTGCAGTATGGCGTTGGGCCTGGGTATACAACAGGTGTTTCAGCAACGACTCCGGCTGTTGCCTATTATTCATCAGCAGTGATGGAGACCGAGCATCTTATCCGTATGATCTATGAAAAGAAGTTTTAATTAGTATTTTGGAATATTGGATCTTAAGAAGGCGCGCTGTTATCAGCGCGCTTTTTTATTAGAGCGTCATTCCGAGAAGCGAAGCGACGAGGAATCGCCGAGCGGCAAGATGTTCTGTTACTTTGTTTGTACTGGCTTGGGACGGAAAGCGTATTGATAATGCCCCATGTAGGACGGCAGTAGAAAGAGAATAAGAAAGAGTGTCGCAGCAATGCCTGTGGTCGTATTTGATGAGATCACGGAGGATAAATACAGGTGGTCATAATTCTTTCCTCCTATTTCACCAATGATCCGTATCAAAAAAAAGGTCTGCCAAAAACGTTGGGCGCGGGGTTGTTTATTAAAAGCATAGCCAAAAAGAGGGAAAAGGCATAAAGAATCGATAAGCGCGGTTATGACCGCGATCCCATAGAGGTGGTGCGTATTGGGAAGAAAGGCGCTGATGATGTGATAATAGATGAAGGTGTCGGACCCTGTATAGAAAAGAGCGGCGCATTCGCCAAGTGTTGACCAGGCAAAGACAAAGAAGTAACATTTCCATAGTAGTTTAGAAGGAAGTTTCATAAGATTTTTATAAGCCCATTGTAGATGTTTTTCAAGAGGAGAGTGGTTAAATTTTGTTATTTTAAAGTTTGGTTTTAATGAAATCCTTATGTTACAATATTTCTTATGGACCAGTCATTTTTAGAACAAGTTAGAGGTATTGTATCCCGTGACGAGCGTTACCCGTCTGAGGCGTATGCTTTTGTGATGGAGGCGCTCGGCCATGCTCAAAAGATATTTGCGCGCGGGCATCATATTTCAGGTGAGGAGCTTGTTGAAGGCAGTGTCGCTCTAGCGGTTAAGAAATTCGGTCCATTGGCTTGGCGTGTGTGTTCTTTTTGGGGTATTTCTTCGACAGAGGATCTTGGGCGTATTGTCTTTAATATGGTCGATGCCGGTGTTCTCGCGAGACGAGAAGAAGACACATTTGACAGTTTTTCAAGGGGTGTTGTTTTTGAAGAAGAGCTTATAAAGAAGTATGCGCGTCAGCTTGAAGCTGCCGCGCGTAAATTCAGATGATAGGGTTGATCACATAAAAAAGGGAGGGTGCATGGTTGCTTTACTTGTTGTACTCGGGATCGCTGTTGTTGCTGTTCTTTTTGTGGTGGGGCTTTATAACTCTTTGGTAGCTTTGCGTGAAAGTGTCAAGAACGGCTGGTCACAGATCGATGTTCAGCTCAAGCGCCGTCATGACCTTATCCCAAATCTTGTTGAGACAGCTAAAGGATACATGACCCATGAGCGCGGCACGCTTGAAAGTGTGACCAAGGCGCGTCAAATGGCGGTCGATGCCACAACGATCAAGGATAAGCTGGCGGCTGAGAATATGCTGACATCGACGCTGCGTAGTTTGATGGCTGTTTCCGAGAATTATCCTAATCTGAAAGCCGACACCCAGATGACCCGGCTTCAGGAAGAGTTGACAACGACAGAGAACAAGATCAGCTTTGCCCGTCAGTATTATAACGACGAAGTGAACCGTTTGAATGTGGCAGTGCAGGCGTTCCCCGGAAATATAATTGCCAGTAATTTTGGCTTTAAGACAGCCGAATTTTTTGAGCTTGAAAATCCGGTGGAAGAGAAGAAAGTTCCTGAAGTTAAGTTTTAATACAGGACGGTCCTGAAGTTTATGCCGTTCTCATTTGTTCAGATAGAAAAAGACAAGAGCGCATCGATCCAGTGGTCGATCGCGCTTCTTGTCTTTTTTTATTGTTTCGGCGCGTTATTGATCGTTGCCGTTGTCAAAATGATGTTGTTGCAGGGCGGAAGTGGTGTTCATAGGCATCAGATCTCGTTCTTTCAGGATATTTTAAATGGCACAACGTCATTATGGACGTTGATCAGCGCCGGGGTGTTGAGTGCTTTTCATTGGAATATGAGCGTGACCGGGCTTATTGATAAGACCGTGCGGATAATGGGCGGGCGAGCTGTTGATGAGAACAAGGATGAGGAGCGGATCTTCAAGAACGTTGTGGAGGAGGCGGGGATCGCGACGGGCGGTAAACACAGGGTGACTCCCTGCATTATCCCGACGGCCGCGATGAATGCTTTTGCTCTTCAGGATTTTAATGGCAAGTCTGTTATCGGGATCACGGAAGGGTTATTAAAGCGCTTGAACCGTGAACAGCTCGAGGCTGTGATCGCTCATGAGATGGGGCACATTTCTGCCGGGGATTCGTTAACAACATCGGTGACGATGTCTCTTTTTAAGGCGTTTGATAATGTATGCGATGTCAGCCGCATGATGATGAATGGTTTTAGCATAGGTAATGGCTATCGGCGTCGCAGCAGTGGGGACAGTCGGTTTGCGATGATCATGTTGGTTGTTTATTTATTGGCCTCATTGCTTCGTTTTTTGGGGATGCTGGGGTCTTTATTCATTTCCCGTGAACGTGAATACAGAGCGGATGCAATATCAGCCCGTCTGACAAGAAATCCTATGGCGTTGGCCGAAGCTCTTTATATCATTAATAATCGTTGGAAGGGCGGCGGTGTCCCGGGGAACGGGATGGACGCTATTTTTATTTTAAGCCCACGCAAACGAGCGATCGAGGATAGGGAAGATGTGATGGCAGATCTCTTTTCAACACATCCTCCGCCGAATCGGCGTATTGGTATTTTACTTGAAATGGGGCATGCGAGTGAAAAAGAGCTGGAAAGTGCTCTCAAGAAAGCAGAGCTTCGGTCAAAACAGTTCTATCCTGATGAAGATAAAGCTGTTCTATCGACGGGAGATGCAGCGGGACAAAAGACAGCCTCTGTCACAGATCGTTGGTTCATCCGTCAGCAGGAGTCCTGGCAAGGGCCTTTTCCTCTTGGTCAATTGCAGGCTGCCGGTGCTTTAGGTTTAGGAGTCCCTGTCAGGAAAGAAGGGGCATCTCTCGTCACGGAAGCTCAATGTGATAAAACTCTTAATGCGGCGATGTTGGCTGACCCTGCCCAAAAAGATATGTGTCCCCGCTGCCGTGTTCCTCTAAAAGAAGGGACGTATGAGGGGGAGAGTATCATGGCGTGCCCTTCGTGCAAGGGAGTTCTTGTTTTTGAAATGAATGCTTTGAATATTCTTGGAAAAAGAGATGAGACGTTTGATGAACGTATTGCCGGTCTTGCTAAGATGGTCCAGGAACAGAATGCTCTTATCAAACGCACTCCGTTCGACGGGGTTTATGATGAGAAAAGCATTTTCTGCCCTCATTGCCTGGCATCTTCGCCAAGGATGGTGCGGCGATTCGTGAACCCGAAATATCTTGTTGAGATCGATAAATGCCGGACGTGTGCGCGTATTTGGTTTGACGCTGATGAACTTGACATCTTGCAATATCTTTATGAACAAGACCATCCTGTAACAAAAACAGCATAAGCAGTGGCAATGCCCGCATTGAACACAACCTCCATTCAATATCTAAAAGGCGTCGGACCTGCCCGTAAAAAACTCTTTGAGAATCTTGGGATTTTGACGGTCGAGGATCTTCTTTATTTATTCCCCCGGCGATATGATGATCGTCGCAAACTGGCATCGATCAGTGAACTGAAGCCTGGCGCGTGGCATACTCTTGTCGGGGAAGTGTTCGCGAAAGCCGGTCGTCGTTCATTCTGGAACAAGAAACATGTTCTTGAGGTTGTGTTGGCTGATGAAAATGCGCGCGTTTATTGTGTATGGTTCAATCAGTCTTACCTGGAGAATTATTTTCACATCGGGGATAAAGTTGTTGTTCATGGGAGGGTTGAGGTCTTTAATAACAAGATCCAGATCGTGAACCCTGAATACGAGATCATTACGGATGCAGATGAAGAGCTGAACATGGCCCGCATTGTTCCTATTTATCCGCTCACAAAAGGCATCACACAGCGTTATTTGCGTAAGGTCATGGCGCTGGCTCTCGATGAGTACGCACAGAAGATGGTTGATGTGCTTCCCGCTGATGTTCTTAAGCGCCAGGTCTTGCGTCCTATTACGGAAAGCATCCGGGATATTCATTTCCCTCCGGATGAGAAAGCACAACAGGAGGCCAATCGTCGCATCAGTTTTGATGAATTCTTTATGTTCCAGATCGCGGTCATGCTCAGGCGCAGATGTTTGAAAGCCTGTTCGGGGGTGAAGCATTTTATACCGGAGGAGTTCCATGAGCGTTTCGCCCGTTCATTCCCGTATGAGTTCACCTTATCCCAGCAAAAAGCATTAAATGAAGTTGCTGTTGATATGTGCCAACAAAAGCCGATGTTGCGGCTTCTTCAGGGGGATGTTGGTTCAGGGAAGACGGTCGTGGCTTTCTTCGGATGTTTGGCCGCACTTACCAACGGACATCAGGCCGCGTTCATGGCGCCGACGGAGATATTGGCAGAGCAGCAATATAATGCCTTTATCCGTTTCTTTGCAGAAGGCCCGTTCGGTGAAGTAAGGGTCTGTTTGTTGAAAAGCGGTCTTAAAAAGAAAGACAAAGAAGCTCTTTATCAGCGTATCAAGTCTGGCGATGTGGATGTAGTCATCGGCACACACGCTCTTTTGGAAGAAGGGGTGGAATTTAAAAAATTGAGTTTTGTGGCGATCGATGAACAGCACAAATTCGGTGTCAAACAGAGGGCTTTGTTGTCTGCTAAAGGTGAGAACCCCGACGTTCTTGTGATGACAGCAACACCTATTCCTCGTTCATTGTGTTTGACACTTTACGGTGACCTTGATGTGTCGATCATTGATGAAAAGCCTAAAGGTAGAGGGACGATCAAGACATACCACATGACGGGCGAACAGGCCGAGGGTGTTTATAAGCGCGTGGCAGAATGGGTCCACAAAGGAACGCAGGCCTACATTGTTTATCCTATTATTGAGGAGAGCGAGAAGGCGGATCTGAAAGCGGCTGTGGATATGTTCGAACATTTTAAGAAGAATGAATTAAAGGATCTTTCCGTTGGTCTTATTCATGGGCGTTTGCCGAAAGGTGAGGCTGAGTCAGTGATGGAAAAGTTCAAGCAGCGTGAGATCGATGTTTTGGTGACAACGACAGTGCTTGAGGTCGGGATCGATGTGGCGAATGCAAATGTGATGGTCATTGAGCATGCCGAGCGTTTTGGGTTGGCACAACTGCATCAGTTGCGCGGCCGTATCGGACGCAGTGAGAAAAACGCCGTGTGTGTGCTGTTAGGTGACCCCGAGACCGAGGACGGGAAGAAAAGGATCGATGCGCTCTTAAAGACAACAGATGGATTTAAGATCGCCCAGCAGGATCTAGAGATCAGGGGGCCCGGGCAATATTTCGGACGGCATCAGCACGGCCTTAATGAGCTCAGGGTGGTGGATCCTCTAACTCAGATCGAAGTGTTGGAGGCGGCGCGTAAAGAGGCTGTGTCTCTTGTAGGGAGCGACCCTGTATTAAAGGGGTATGGTATGATCAAAGACACACTACAACAGCGTTACCCTGAATATTTGCAAAGGATACAGGCAGGATGAGTACTTCTATTAATTTGATCCAGACAGAACTTCAGCATTCAAACCTTTTTAATTATTTACCAAAGTTCGACGAGATCTTTTACAGCGGCCAGCCTTTGGAACATGTGTTGAAGTTCAATGTTTCAAGAGAAGGCCAGGGCTGTACACTGTTGGCGGTCCATATTATCCGCCGGGACGAGGATTTTTTGTGGGGGTCGGTCAAGGACCTGGTGGACCGTGCTGTTAAACAGGCGGCATCAATGGCGCTGGGTGTTTATACCTTCGATCTTTTGACATTTGATTTCCATAAAGAGAATGCGTCTTTTACCCATCATGAATTCGCCCAGGTGTTGGCAAATGCAGCATTCAGGTTGAAGCCTGGCGAGCAGGCTCTTATCAAGTATTCATCAGCTTACGGCCTTCTTCAGAAAATAAGCGAGGCACACTGGGGGAAAATGATCCTTAAGACGTCGGTAGAAGTTTTTGGCGATAAGCCTAATTTCATGTTCACGCTCGCTGGACGTATCCTAAAGACCGTTGAATGTTCACATGACCCGGTGATGGTCCTTATCAATGATCTGAGCACCTATCCTTTATATGACGGTGGCAATGAACAGCAACAAGGTTTTCTCGATGATCTGATCGCCAAACAAAAGAAAATGGCTATCGAGTTCCCGCCTGAGGTGTATGTGCAGGATAAGAATGGTGTGCGCGAACTGTTATCAAGGACGGTTGTCCGTTAAGGGGGAGATATGGAGGATCGTATTACAGAGCTGGAAAAGAAAGCGGCATTCCAGGAAGACCTGATCCAGCAGTTGAACAGTGTTGTCCTGGCACAGCAGAGGAAGGTCGAGGTCCTGGAAAAACGGATCAATGCCTTAAAAGACCAGGCAGGCCGTGGAGATCTTGTGAAGTCCCAGGAATACGAAGAACCCCCGCCTCATTATTGAGAGGTAAAAAAACGTCATCAATATGAGCGAAGTCGGCGTATAATACTATTTCATTAATACTGGTAGTGAGCATAAGGAGGGTTTGTATGCCGAAAACAAAGATCATTTGCACACTGGGGCCCGCTTCATCGAACGCGACAGTGCTTCTTAAGATGATGCGCGCGGGGATGGATGTGGCGCGTTTGAATTTTTCCCATGGAACAAAAGATGAGCATTTGGCTCGTATTCAGGTTATTCGTCAGTTAAATAAGAAATACCGTCGTCACATCCGTATCCTCGGCGATCTGGAAGGTTTCCGTATCCGTATCGGCCGTTTCAAGGATGGGAAGCCCGTTGAAGTGAATAAAAGGCAGACCATTTGGTTCACCGCCGCTGATGTATTAGGCGAAGGGAATGTGATCCCTTTTGATTACACAGGCCCCATGTCAGATATAAAAAAAGGACAGCCTCTTTATATTGATGACGGCAATATCGGACTTGTTGTTGAAGGTGTTGAGCGCGATATGTTAAAGGCTGTCGTCGTTGTTCCTGGTGTTATCAAGGAACATAAAGGCGTTAATTTACCTGATACCCGCCTTACTTTCAAGGGGATCACGGATAAAGATAAAGACAATCTGACTTTTTGTCTGGAGCAGGATCTTGATCTTGTCGCGCAGTCTTTTGTGCGTAACCGCGCGGATATTTTATTGATCAAAGAATATATTAAAGAAAGCCGTTTTCAGCCTAAGATCATCGCCAAGATCGAGAATCGTGAGGGTGTCAGGAATGTGGATGCGATCATGAAGGAATGTGATGGCATTATGATCGCTCGAGGGGATATGGGAGTTTCCCTTCCAATTTATGAAGTTCCAATGATCCAGAAAAGCATTATCAAGAAATGTAATGCCGCACGCAAATCTGTGATCACGGCGACCCAAATGCTTGAAAGCATGGTGGATCAGCCTTTGCCCACCAGAGCTGAGGTTTCTGATGTGGCGAATGCTATTTTGGACGGGACCAATTATGTGATGCTTTCCGCTGAAACTTCTGTCGGGTCTTTTCCGGCAGGGTGTGTGGATATGATGAATAAGGTCATCAAATTCACGGAAGCCGGTATCAAAAAATAATGTGCAGGACACGAGAGCAAAACTGACTTAAAACTGCTTTTTATGATATAATCCCGCCTCCTAAGAAATGGGAAGTTCGTTCACAGTCTAATATAAGAAGGCAAATCAACACATGAAGATCATCAATGGTGAATATTCCGGACGCAATATCTTTATGCCTTATGGCATACGTCCTACGCAAAATGTGCTTAAGAAATCCCTTTTTGATATTATTGGCCAGGATCTTTCCGGGATGACTTTCCTTGAATTGTTCGCGGGAAGTGGTGCGATCGGTTTTGAGGCACTGTCTTGCGGGGCATCGGAAGTTTATTTTGTAGAACACAATGCGAAGTGCAAAGCTGTTATTGAAGAGAATCTTACGATCCTAAGGCCAGCGGACCGGGATCTTAAAGCTTTTGTGATCCAGCAGGATGCATATGCCGCCGTAAAGCAGTTTGCGCGTGAGGGGAAAAAGTTTGATGTGGTGTTCTTTGACCCTCCATATGGCCTTAAACTTGCTAAAAAAGCCTTGAAAACGCTTATGACGCATGATATATTAGCGCCTCATTCTTTTCTCGTCGCACAGTATCATCATGAAGAAAAGATGCCGGAAGTCGATGAGAGCGCTGGACTTACGCTTGTTAAAGACAAGCTTTACGGTACATCGCGGTTGACTATTTATGAAAGGCGTTAAAGCGCATATGGCGAAAGTCGCTATCTATCCAGGTAGTTTTGATCCGGTGACATATGGTCATCTGGATGTCATCAAACGCGCCGTCAGTATTTTTGGTGACGTCGTTGTTGGTGTTTCCAACAATGTGAATAAGAAATATCTGTTCTCACTTCAGGAAAGAGTTGCGATCCTAAAAGAGGTGACCCGCGGTATCAAAGGGGTGAAGGTTGAGGCTTTTGACGGATTAACGACCAAGTATGCCAGACGTAAGAAAACGAATGTGCTGGTCCGCGGTCTTCGCATGACGTCGGATTTTGATTATGAGTTCCAGATGGCGCTCACGAATCGTCGTCTGGATGAAGGGGTTGAAACGGTCTTTTTGATGCCCTCAGAGCGTTTTTCGTTCTTGTCATCAACGTTGTTAAGAGAGGTCGCTCGTCTTGAGGGGGATGTGTCATCGTTTGTTCCGCCGTGTGTGGAAAAGCGTTTGAGGGCGAAGTTGAGAAATGCAAGTTAAGCTTCGGGATGTTACGCGTGAAGGGGTTTTGTTTGACAGAACTGTCATGCCGCGCGATATTGATCTTTCAGAAGATTTTGTGGATCAGGAAAAATCTGTTGTTATCAGCGGACGTTTACAGCTGGTAGATGGTTTTGTTCTGGCCAATCTTGAAGTAAGTTATACGCTTGATACGGTGTGTGCGCGTTGTCTTGAAGCGTTAAGCCGAAGTTTTTCCAAGGTGTGTGAATTCGAGATCGAATATAAGCCTGGGGATGAATCGGTTGACCTTGGGTCTTATATCCGTGAAGAGGTTTTTATCGGGTATGACCCCCGTGTGCTTTGTAAAGAAGATTGTAAAGGGATATGTCCGTCGTGCGGTGCGTATCTGAACGAAGAACAATGTGAATGTTCGAAAGAAAATCAATAAGGAGTAGAGAAAATGGCAAATCCGAAACGTCAGCATTCTAAAGCGCGCTCAAGAAGGCGCCGTACCCATCAGAAACTTGTTGTTACTGACTCAACCATGACGGGTGAGGGCAGTAAAGCTGGTATTTCTCATCGCATCTGTCCGATCACAGGTTGCTACAAGGGACAGCAGGTTGTTGAGCTTAAGTCGAAGTCCAAGGCAAAGGCGTAATAGCTGTTGCTGTTGAGCAGGACGGGTAAGTGTAACTTTTTTTAATGTCATCTGGTTGTTTTGTGCCGGATCAATGGAGAGTTCGCTTTGAGAATTGTTGTTGATGCCATGGGTGGTGATCACGCGCCGGCGAATATTATCGCGGGTGTGGTGGAGGCTGTAAAAGAATTTCCGGTCACGATCACGCTTGTTGGTATTGAATCCCAGATCAAAGAACACCTTAAAAAATATTCCTATCCCAAGGAAAAGATCGAGATCGTCCATGCGTCTGAAGTGGTGGATATGCATGATCAGGCGACGGATGTGATCCGTAAGAAGAAAGATTGTTCGATCACGGTCGGCGTCAATCTTTTAAAAACACCGGGGTATGATGCGTTTATTTCAGCAGGCAACACAGGGGCGTGCGTTGCCGCGTCCACTTTTTATCTGCGCATGATCGAGGGCGTTGATCGTCCGGGCATCGGCGTATTTATTCCTCAGGTCGATGGATTTGCTTTCCTGATCGACGTTGGTGCCAATACGGAACCTAAGCCGGAACATTTATATCAGTATGGTCAGATGGCGCGCGTGTATGTTCAGACCGTAATGGGAAAAAAGTCTCCGACGGTGGGGTTGGTCAATATCGGTGAAGAAGAAGGAAAAGGTTCGGGGTTTGAAAAACAAGCCTACCAGATCCTGCAGGATAAAATGCCGGATTTTGTCGGCAATGTTGAGCCTAATGAGATCTTTGTCAGCAAGGCTGACTGTATTGTGTCTACCGGATTTGTTGGTAATGTCATTATCAAGACATCCGAAGGTTTAATGGAATCAGCGTCTAAGGTGCTCAAGCGTCAGATCAAAAAAGAGCCGTTGGCCATGCTGGGGGCGCTTCTGATGATGGGGGCTCTTAAGAAAATAAAGAAACACGCAGATTATTCCGAGTACGGTGGGGCGCCGCTTCTTGGAGTTAACGGGATCGTGATGATCAGCCATGGGCGTTCATCGCCGAAGGCTATCAAGAATGCCATTCGCGCGGCCATGCGCGAAGTCGAACACAAGATCATCGATAAAATGAAAGCCGCCGTCATCGGTTAGGCTTTTTATCCAGAAAAATATTGAGGTTCTCATGAATAAAGTCGGCATTGTTTCATTAGGCCGGTATCTCCCATCTAAAGTCCTGAACAATCAGGACCTTGAAAAGATCGTGGAAACGACAGATGAGTGGATCACGACGCGTACCGGGATCAAGGAACGCCGTATTTCTGCTTCAGATGAAAAGACCAGCGATCTTGCCATCAAGGCCGCTTTTGACGCGCTTAAGAATTCTCCTGTTAAGCCGGAAGATATTGAAGCTATTTTTGTAGCAACGGTCACACCAGACAGTGCTTTTCCGTCGGTGGCATGTCTTGTCCAGAAAGCGATCGGTGCCAAGAAGGCTTTTGCTTATGATATCAGCGCCGCGTGTTCCGGTTTTCTTTATGCCATGACAACTGCAAAGCAGTTCATTGCAACAGGTATGGTCAAGAATGCGCTGGTGATCGCGGCAGACCGGTTCACGACGATCATCGACTGGAAAGACCGTAATACATGCGTGCTTTTTGGTGATGGAGCCGGGGCGGCGGTGTTAGCACCGGTGAGTTGTGGCGGCATCTTTTCGGATTTTATGATATCCGACGGAGAAAATGCTGGTTTGATGGAAGTTATTGCTGATAAGACGCGGACACCTTTCGAGCCGGTGCTTGATACGACGAAACTTCCGTATGTGATCATGAATGGACAGGACCTTTTTAAGAAGGCCGTGCCGGGCATGGCGGACGCTGTTGACATTGCCGCACAAAAGATAGGGCTGGCGTTGTCTGATATCAAGTGTGTTGTTCCTCATCAGGCGAATGACCGCATCATTGCGAGTGTGGCTAAACGGGCGGGCATTGATAAAGAAAAGTTTTTCATCAACATTCATAAGTACGGCAATATTTCAGCCGCTTCCGTCGTGGTTGCTCTAAGCGAGGCGGTCGAGGAAGGCCGTATCAAAAAGGGGGATAAGATAGCACTTGTTGTTTTCGGTGCTGGCCTTGTTGCTGCCGCTAATATCGTGGAATGGAGTTATTGATATGAAGAACATTGCGCTTATTTTTCCTGGTCAAGGGGCTCAAAAAGTGGGGATGGGTAAAGAATTGTATGATCAGTCTCCCGAAGCTAAAGCTGTTTTCGAGAAAGCGAATGAAGTGCTGGGTACGGATCTGACACAGGTCATTTTTGAAGGGCCTGAAGAAAAGTTGATGTCGAGTGTGTTCTGTCAGCCTGCGATCTTCACCATGAGCATGGCTGCCTTAGCGGCATTCCGTGCGACGGATAAATTCAAAGGTGTGACGGTCAAATATACAGCGGGCTTAAGCCTGGGCGAGTATGGGGCTTTATGTGCGGCGGGGGTTATTTCTTTTGAGGATTCATTGAAGCTCCTTCAGCAGCGTTCGATGTTCATGGACGAGGCGGCAAAAGCCAACCCGGGGAAGATGGCGGCGGTTGTTGGTTTTGACAAGGACAAACTTGTTTCGATCTGTGCTGAAGCAGGGTGTGAGGTCGCGAATTTCAATGCGCCTGACCAGATCGTTATTACGGGACGCGCTGAGGCTGTTCTTAAGGCGTCACAAATGATCACTGACGGCGGATGCAAGAAGGTGATCCCTCTGGATGTGGCAGGCGGTTTTCATTCATCGCTCATGCGCTCTGCGGCAGATAAGTTTGCGGGTGTTCTCTCTGGCGTTCCGATCAAATGTACGGATGTTCATGTTGTCACCAATGTCAATGCTATGCCTCAAATGTCCTCTGATGATATCCGCATCAATCTAGCGAAACAGATCTATTCATCTGTCCAGTGGGTTGATTCCGTGAAGTTTATTGCAGCCCAAGGCATCACTGATCTCGTCGAGATCGGACCTGGACGAGTGTTAAAGGGGCTTATCCGTAAGATCGATCCTGCGCTTAATGTTCATAATATCCAAACCCCTGAAGATATTTCCGGATTATCCATTTAATCCACCACACAAAGATTTCCAAGAAAAATATTCTTTTTTAAAAGTCGTCGGATAAAATACTAGTTGATATTAATATCAACTAGTATTTTATTTTTATAAGGGGGGGGGAGATGCTCAGGAAATTTTTATTGAGTGCTATCTGCGTTGTGTGCATGTTTTTTGCTACTAGCCAAGCTTTTGCGGCGGGGGCGGGCGCGTATCGGGTTGAGATGACGGATGCGAGGGCGTTGGGGATGGGGGGTGCGTTCGTTTCCGTTGCAGATTCACCAGCCGCTGTCTTTTATAATCAGGCAGGCATGACACAGGTGAAGGGGGCCGCAGCGTCGATGAGCATGGCTCTTATTCAGCCGAAAGTAAATGTAAAAACAGATGCTGGCGCAAAAACAAAGATGCAGAGAGATAGTTTTCTTATCCCATCACTGGCGGTTGTTTCAGCGATTAATGATAAGGTTTCTTTTGGTGTTGGTGCCACATCGAGTTGGGGGCTTGGAACAGAGTGGGCACAGGATTCTTTTGCAAAGTATGCGGTTACTAAGACCTCTATACAAAATTATGACTATTTACTGAGTCTTGCATATAAAGCAACAGAACAGTTTTCTTTTGGTGTGGGGCTTGTTGTGGATGATTCGAAAGTAACAAAGGAGAAGAAGCTTAATCAGGTGTTAGGTGGGAGCCCTGATGGTAATTATAAGCTTAGCGGAGAGAATGCGGCGGTAGGTTTTCAGATTTCTGGGATGTATTCGCTTAATGAAAAGCACCAGTTCGGCGCGCAGTATAGCAGCAGTATCCGTCGTAAATATAAGGGGAAAACGTATCTTGATGGTCTTAATGTGGCATATTGGAATACGGCGCTTGGCGGACCAGCTTTTACAAGTTCTTCTTATTCAACAGATATTGAAGAAAATTACACATTACCGCAGAGTATTGATCTCGGCTATACCTATAAACCTACCGATAAATTAACATTAAGTGCTGATGTTTTATGGATGGATTGGTCTTGTGTAAAGAAGGAAGAGCTTGTTTATCCTACAGAAACAAATCCATATACATTGGCTTTTTTAAATGATGGCAATCCTGCCAATCGTGATTGGCATAGCGCTATTTCGTTTGCCGCGGGTACTGAATACAAGGCTACAGAGCGTTTACGTCTTCGCGGTGGATATTATTTCCATCAAAGCCCTGTTCCTCAGGCGACATGGGATCCGTCTTTGCCGGATGCCAGTTCACATTCTGTTTCAACAGGCTTTGGCTATGATATCACCAAGGCGCTTACGTTTGATCTTGCATATAGCGCGATGTTTTATAATACCCGTTATGTTAATAACGAAGTTGGAAATTCAGCAGGAGCATCTATCGACGGAAAATATAGCCAGTGGATCAATCTAGTTTTGGCTACGGTGAGTTATAAGTTTTGAGTAGTGATTGCATGAGGGGGGGGGAAATATGAGAGTCTCAATTGTGGTTAGTGCCGCTTTATTGTTGGACAGTGGCGTTTTAAGTGATTTTTATATTTGGTTCCTGTAAGTTTTACATGGGTAAATAGTGTTTATTGAGCCGGGCAAAGT
>DYQZ01000039.1 GCA_020719005.1 Candidatus Omnitrophus sp. | reverse complement strand
TATTTTGCCAGTGCTTTGATAGCGTTAGCTTTGCCTTTTATTTGGGCGGTCATTGCGTTTGTTATGGATCATTCATCGGTTGAAAAGCTTGCCGGGATAAGGCTGCCCCCCAGGCAGGATTTTAATGTGATGATCCTTTCGTGTTATATCGGGAATGCCAAGCATAGTGGCAAGGATATGGAGTTGTTTAAAAAGCAGTGCCTTTCAAACGGGTGGGACCCTGTCGTGGTTGAGCGCGCGTTTGACGCCCTAAAAACCTTTGATCAGGCTTGACCGTCCTTATAAAGGGCTCTATATTAAGTAATCATGAGACAGCAATTGATGAAGAGATCCTTTCCTTGTGCGATGGTCCTTATTTTATTAATGATAGGGATCCTTCCGTTTTCAGGATGCAGTCTTTATCGGATCGATTCCGAGGATACGACCCTGGACTTTTATCCTCCAAAAGCATCTGCTAATGATGTGGCATATCTTGAAAAGCTGGACAAGCCTTATGAAGTGGTTGGTATTGTTTCACTGGATGCCGAACGTTCCCGCGCGATAGAAGATATAATATTGAAAATGCGTTATGAGGCTGCTATCCTCGGCGGGGATGCGATCACGGACCTTCGTTCTGATCTGAGTGAGGCCAAGGAGAAGCGGTCTCGTCCGCTTCTTATCAACGCGCGCATCCGTGTCCGATATTCGGCCAAAGTTATTATTTTCAAATAAATATATGATGATCCCCATGATCCTAGTCGTTGTCGTTGTTCTGGTTCTCTTTATCAGCATTAAGTTGATCAAGGACCTTAGTGCCACAGACCAGCCGGCGGTTAAACTTCCGACGATGCCGAGCGTCGTTGATAAGGCGGTTTTTTCTTTAGGTATCCCATCGGATAATACTTCTGTCTCATTAGCGTCCCGTATGGATATTGCAGTAGAAAAGCCGCATTCACTTGAAGATGCTGATTTTTCAGGAGGGATGAACCCTGTTAAAGATCGAGTGACTGAGGCTGTGAGAGAGCCGATAAAAGAGCCTTTTAAAACGCCCGCGCAAGAGATCTTTCCTGTTATTGATATGAAATTGAAGTACGAAAAACTTGAACAGATGCTGAGTGAAAAGAATAAGGAGCTCGAGGGGCTCAAGAAAGACCTGGAGAACGAACGTTTGACCCATGGTGAATTTGAGATACTAAGAAAAACATTCCAGGAGCAGATCGAGGAATTAAAAGTACAGAATAGAAAATCAAAAACAGATCTTCAGGCGATAATTCAGGAGAATGCGGAGTTGAAGAGCTCGCTTGCCAAAAGACCCGAGCCTGTTGTTGAAGAGTATATTCGCGCCGAAGTGGATACTACGTCGGATATTATATTGGAGGCTCCCGAGGAGAGGGAGATCCCGCTTAGAGATATCTTTAATCAAAACAACATTAAGAAAGAAGGGGACGTATGAAGTATCCAATGATCATGATGGCGGCTTTTTTGGTATGCACATTAATGACGACCACATCCGCGCGGGCCGCAAAGAGTTCCATTGTCGTACTTGAAACGAATCAAGGAATAGTTGAGATCACGTTATTTGATGATAAGGCGCCCAAGACCTGCGAGAATTTTAAAGGACTTGTTGAGCAAGGTTATTATAACGGGATCATTTTTCACCGTGTCATTAAGAATTTCATGATTCAGGGTGGTGATCCGACGGGAACTGGGCGTGGCGGTGAGAGTTTCTGGGGCGGAAAATTTGAGGATGAATTTGCGCCGGGACTTCAGTTCGACCGTAAAGGTCTTTTGGCCATGGCGAACGCTGGTCCGAATACCAATGGCAGCCAGTTCTTTATCACGACTGTTCCGACACAATGGTTGACGGGAAAGCATACTATCTTCGGTGAAGTCACCAAGGGATATGATATTGTTCAGAAGATCGAGCAGACCCGCTTGGGCGCCGGGGATAAGCCCGTCGAAGAGCAGAAGATACTTAAGGCATATATTAAATAAGTTGGGATATTCTATTTTGGGAAGACCCGTGTTCAGAAGAGATCTGGATGCGGGTTTTCAATTTCTCGGGATAAAGGTTTAGCAGTGTTGTTTAAGAAAGGTGTTCAGGCATTCTTCGACAGCGTCGACAGTCTCGAGTTTCATGAGTTGAGCTCGCAGGTGGGTGATGTTGGGCATGCCGGTAAGATATCCCGCGTAGTGTTTGCGGAAAGAAAAGACAGGATTCTTGCATGATTTTGATGTGCAGGAAAGTTTCAGGTGTTCAATGCAGACGCGAGCCTTTTCTTTGATATCAGGTTCCGGCAGAAGTTCGCCTGTGGCAAGGTAGTGTTTGGCATGATGAAAAAGCCAGGGATTTGCCACAGCGCCGCGCCCGATCATGACGCCGTCGCATCCGGTCTCAAACATCATTTTAACATCTTTAGGTGTTGTGATATCGCCATTGCCAATGAGAGGGATCGAGATGGTTTTCTTGACCTTTTCAAGCCATGTCCAATCAGCAAACCCCCGATGGGCCTGCGAACGCGCGCGGCAATGGAGGGTGAGCATCTTGGCACCGGCCTGTTCGACCATCTTCGCGACGTCCATAATAACAATGCTTTTTTCATCCCATCCTAACCTTGTCTTAACGGTGACAGGAAGAGAAGTGCCTGAAACAGTCGCACGAACAACACTTTCAAAAAGTTTAAGGTCTTTTAGAAGCCCCGAGCCTTCGAGTCGGGCGACATGATTTTTTACCCAGCATCCGCAATTGATATCAATAAAGTCAGGTTTGAATTGTTCGGCGATATGGGCGGCTTCCTTGAGCGCTTCGGGACGGGAACCGAATATCTGGATGCCGGCTGGGCGCTCTTCATCAAGGATCTCTATTTTCTTGAGGGCCTTCTTAACATTGCGGATCAGTGCTTCAGCGGCGGTGAATTCGGTAACGGTCACATCTGCCCCGAGTCTTTTACAGACCAGGCGAAAAGAGGCGTCCGTCACATCTTCCATGGGCGCCAAAAAAAGCGGTTTGTTAAGGGTATGGCTGCCTATTTGCATGGGGAGGATTATAGGACAAAAGTCCGTAAAATCAATACTTGAAAGAAAACCATTTTAAGGCGGGGGTGTAAAAAAATCATCTAGTGATTTGACATCAATATAAATGTGTTAGAATAAAAACAGTTCCGACGAGAATATTAGATGGTGTTCCGGCATCTGATGACCAGGTAAAGTTTCTTCATTTGGATTATTTCAGTAACCCAAAGGAGAGCATTTCATGGGGCCGCGGCAAAGAATAGAGGATCTCATGTTGGCATTAAATGAGATCCCTTATGACGACGATATTGCTGTTGAGCAGTATTTTTCCCGTCTGAAAGAAACAATATCTTCTCTTTTGGGCGCGCATAATCCTTATGTTACCTGTTTGGGGTATCTTGGTTTTAGGCCATCCGGCAGGCCGCTTTCTGTTGAAGAAAGCATCCGCAGATGGGCTGGCGCTAAGAGAGAATTGCGGGCTCTTTTAAGTGTGATGCTTCAAGATCCGTCTTTAGAACAAGCTCACCCGGAAATGGCCGAAGAGATATTGTTAGAAGAGAATAGGATCAGTTTGGAGGAAGTGCCGCAACAGGAGGATCTTCTGCCGAGAACAATACCGGTCCAGGTGGATATAACGCGGTTATCCAGGATCCGTATCGATCTCAGGGATCTTTTTATTATGGAACAGGGGGCCGAGCGCTTTTACAGGCAAACACGTCTTTCGCCGCAGGGTGAGAAAAACAAGGTATTGGTGCTTCTTTCTGGGGACGATATCCTTAATGAGAAGATCCTTACATTTTTACAAGGGGCGGGGGTGGAGGTCATAAAAGCGGGGGGCGGGATCGGAAATCCTTCTGCGCAGGAGCGGATGAAAGAATATCCTAAGGTCTCCTCTGCTGTGGTGGTCATGGCCGGTGATTGTTCGATCGACAATAAAGAGGACGGCGGGAGAATGGGGTTTTTAACACCGGCTCCGCTGAATTGTTTTGAGTTTGGTCTTATCGTTGGAAGATTGGGTCGTCAGCGTGTTTTGGCCGTATATCAGGAAACCCCCGTGTTCAAAAGACCGACAGGTTTCTTTGATGCGATATATTTGACCATTGATGAGCAGGGTTTTTGGAAAGATGAAATGACCGCACGCCTTGGTGTTGGCCAGGGCGTCTTCGAAACCGTCCCCGGTAATAATGTTTTTTGACCACTAATCAGACAAGAAGACCATTCCATGGAAGAAACTTGGCCGGACTTGACGCCTGTTCGTCATAAGAGTGATGGTTATACCGGATGGATCGACGGGGTTACCCGGATGAAAGAGTTATTCACCGGGAATAAAGAATGCCTTTGGCAATACCGTGTGAAAGTTGCTGGGGAGTCGTCGCGCAGGGTTGTTGGGCCTGACGCGCTTGAAAGGGTCGAGCATAACGCGACTTTCCCTGATGAGGGATTTAGTGGCGGTGTTGTTTTGGACGGAGGGTTTCAGCAGGAGACGCGCCTGCACTTTCTGGGGTATAATATTACGGATAAAAGCCATGATGAGCGTTGGTCCGTGATATTTTATACAGCGGTGCCTATTTTGGGTCTTAAGTCGGTCTTAAGGACGATCATGATGCTGGCTGAACGAAGAATGTCGTCGGTGAAGATGTTGCAGCGCAATTATTATGCGCTCATTGAGTGGAAAAAGGACCTGGAGCGTATCCGTCTTGAATATGGCGCGGACCCTCTGATGAAAGAGCCTTGGGTTTCTAATAGCCTGAACAAGATCTTTCTGGATTTTGAAAAGAATAAAATATGATGAAGTTTATTAAAGTTTTACCAGTGATCTTCATTTTCCTGTCGCTCTATGCTAACGCCGCCTCAGACGTTCTTGCCCTTGAGGCATTGCCCGCCTTCTCAAAGAATGATCGTGTGCTCATTCTTGCGCCGCACCCTGATGATGAAGCGATCGGGACCGCGGGCGTTATTCAGAAGGCATTGGCTGCCGGGGCCCAAGTCAAGGTGGTCTTATTGACCTATGGTGAGAATAATGAGTTCTCTTTTATTGTGTATGAAAAACGTCTTGTTTTTCGTAAGAAAGAATTTATTCGTTTAGGGGAGGTTCGTCGGCAGGAATCACTAGCTGCCATGGAATATTTGGGCATGGACCCCTCAGATGTTCTTTCTTTGGGATATCCTGATTTCGGTACCATGGAAATATTCCAGAAGTATTGGACGGATGTGAAGCCTTTTCGCAGTATGCTTTCGCGGGTTGTGATGGTCCCTTATGAAACAGCCTATGCGCCCGGGTCTCCTTATATGGGGGAGAGCATCCTTCGGGATCTGAAACGCATTGTTTATGAGTATAAACCCAGCAAGATCTTTGTTTCTCATCCGGCGGATATCAATCGCGATCATCGGTCTCTTTATCTTTTTACCAAGGTCGCTCTTTGGGACCTTGCTATGAAGATCCCGACGCCTGCTCTATATCCATATATTATTCATGTTGTCCGTTGGCCGTTCCCTCGGGGAGATCGGCCGGACTTGGCACTTGATGTGCCGGATCAGCTGGCATTAAGCGCGGTAGTATGGAGAACATTACCTTTGACAAGCCAGGAAGTGCTTCATAAACGCAATGCCATTGCTTTTTATCAATCTCAGATCAAAGGAGCGCCACAGTATCTTGTTGCTTTTGCCCGTCAGAATGAGATCTTCGGGGATTATCCTGAAGTTCATCTGGAAAAACAGATGGCGTCTTTTGTCACCTGGCGGCAGGCTCCGACAGGGGATGAGGATCTTTCTTCGAAAGACCGTGGTCGTCCGGATCATATCCATGCGATCGAATACGCCCGTCAGGGGGATTATCTGTTGATACGGATGCGTCTACGTCACGTCATCGACAGGGATCTGGGGCTTTCAGTGTCTTTATTCGGGTATAGTAAAGAAAAAGCATTCGCTTCCATGCCAAAACTTAGTTTACGCGTCGGACTAGACGGGCTTTCTGTTTATGATAAGCGTAAACGCATCGCGCATAAGGATATTCAATTAACAGTGAAGGATAAAGAATTATTATTCCGTGTCCCTCTCTCGGTGATGGGGAATCCTGACCGTGTCATGACAACAGCAAAAACATGGGTGTATGATCTGACGCAGGATGAAACTGCTTGGCGCATCCTTTCATTTCAGTGATGACTGTTACGATGAACAAGAAAGAAAGACCGGTCAAAAAGTCTTCGAAGAGAAAAACACTGCTTGAACGTCCGCAGAAAAAGAAGTTCATCCGTAAAGGCGTCTTCACGGTATATATCCTGGAATGTTCGGACGGAAGTTTTTATACGGGGCATACGCATGACTTGAAAGCCCGTCTTGAACTCCATGAGAAAGGTCGCGGAGCAAAGTATGTTCGTTCGCATAAGCCGTTCAAATTGATCTATACTAAACAATACTGTTATTTCAGGCATGCTTTTCTGGAAGAGCTGCGCATCCAGGGGTTGTCGCGGAAAGAAAAAGAAACATTGATCTTCGGCGCACCGAAAAAAAGGTTCATTCAACAGGAATGTGTTAAATGCTGATCGCACGCAGGATCATCTTTTCAGTCTTTCTTTTGGCATATCTGGTGATATGTCCACTTTTGCTTCTTTATGCATCAGGTTATATTGTGGATCCTTTTACGCGTGAGGTGAGACAGACAGGTCTTGTGCGCCTCGCAAGCTCTCCGTCGGGCGCAAGGATATATCTTGAAAAAAGTCGTTTTGTAAGGACGACGCCGGCAACGATCGACAAGCTTGTGCCCGGTCAATACAAGGTGACGTTGACACGGCCGGGATATCGTTCCTGGGTCCATACGATCGACATAAAGCCAGGGAAAGCCGCTGTTTTTGAGCACATTGTCCTTATCCCGGAAGTGTTGTCCCAGGAGGCTGTTTTGCCAGGGACATTTGAGAAATTGATCCCGCTCGAGGGGACGGATCATTTTCTACTGGCGAAAGACCCGTCGCTAAAAGGACTTGAACTTTATAACTGGAAGAACGGTAAGTCCATCATTATATCGGACAAGGATCCGTCCCCTGTGCTGGCGGTGTTCCATGAGCCGGACAGTCGTGCGTTCGTTCTTCATGTCGGGTCTCTTCGTGAGAGGAAATATCTTTATGTGGAACTTAAGAACGATGAAGTGACTCTTTCAGATATTACAAAACTTTTCACACAGGATCCTTTGCTTATTCAATGGGACCAGGAAGACCCCGGGGTATTGTTCGCGGTCTATGCGGATCATGTAGACCGTTTGGATGTGTTCTCGGCGGCTGTTTATCCCAAATATGTTCAGGATGTCAAAGGCAGCGGGTTCAAGCACAATAAAATGTTCTTTATGACCGATGACAATGCCTTTATCCGCTATAGCCTTGATAAAACCAAAGTTGATCCTTTCCTCGATGATGTTCATTTTGACCCGGATGTGATCTCAAAGAATGTTTTTTATCACATTACTTTCCCCAAGGATGGGTATGTGCTACTTTTGGGAGAGGATGGACGACTTCTTACGAATTATCTTCCTTATCAGATCGCTGAGCACGGAGTTGTTGGAACTCAATTCAATGCACGTTCCGACGAGCTTCTTTTTTGGTCGAAAGAAGCCCTGGGCACAGCTTCTTTTCTGAATGATGAGGAAAGTCGTATCAAATCCCTTGATATCCAAAATGTGCACCAGGGGAAGGATATCAAACAATGTTTTTGGGGGGCAGATACCGAGCATGTTCTGTGCCTTGATAATGACAAGGTCTTTTTTCTTGAAATAGAATCAGAGGGGCGTGAACACGAAGAATTCATCGCCTCTGTTAGAAAAGGTACAGAGGTCTTTCTTAATAGCGACCAGGGCGATGTGTACTTTATTAATGAATCAGGGGCGCTGCGTAAGACGAGGATCGGGGCAAAATAATAGATATGAAATTCAGGTATTCCAGACATCAGTTAAAAGGCCGTGCCAAAGTTCTCGAACGTTGTTTCGAGATACTTCCGGGTGCCATTTCTTGGACGATCATCATCGGGATGACGGGGTTGTCGTTCTTTTATTCTCTCTGGGCTGCGGCGATCATGGTGGCTTTTGTTCTTTATTGGGTCCTTAGATTATTGTATGTGAACATCTTTCTGTTGGCATCTTATGTTCGTCTTTCTGCGGAGAAGGATACAGACTGGATGAGGCTTATCTCGGCGGTTGATGTGCTTCACACTACCAGCGGGGACGTTCTTCTCGCGCGTAAAGGTTTTGTTTTCAAGGAGCGGCTTGCTTTTAAGATCCATGCCAGTCAATTGAAAGATCTGAGGTCTGCGGGAGATCTTCCTCCCATATCTTCGGATATTTATCATCTGGTGATCATGCCTGTGATCCGTGAAACACGGGAGATCGTCGAGCCGGGTATTAAGAGTTTGATGGGAGGTGTGTATTCGCCTCAGCGGGTGCTACTTGTGATCGCACTTGAAGAACGAGCGACAGATGCGGTCAAAGCGGATGTTTATGCCATGCAAAAGAAGCATCTAAGGTCTTTCATGGACTTTGTCGTTGTCGAGCACCCTTCCGGCATTCCGGGTGAGTCACGGGTCAAGGGGGCCAATGCTTCTTATGCGGCCCGGCGGGCGGCGGAGGATTTTCTTGAGCGGAAGATCCCGTATGAGAATGTGATCGTTTCCTGCTTTGATGCTGATACAGTGGCGCATGCAGAATATTTGGCATGTTTGACCTATCATTTCATGATCACTCCATCAAGGCTGCGCGCGAGTTATCAACCTATTCCCGTTTATCATAATAATTTTTGGGAGGTGCCCAGTTTCGCAAGGATCGTTGATATAGGCTCATCTTTTTTTCAACTTGTTGAATCGACAAACTCCGAGAAGCTCGTTACTTTTTCGAGTCATAGCATGAGCTTTAAGGCACTTGTTGATGTGGGATATTGGCCGGTAGATATGATCTCGGACGACTCGGCGATCTTTTGGAAATCGTTCATTCATTACGATGGGAACTATAAGGTTGTTCCTATTTATACAACGGTGTCGATGGATATTGCGGCGGGCCGCGGGAACCGTGAGACGTTCATTAATATTTATAAGCAAAAACGTCGTTGGGCATGGGGGGTTGAGAACCTTCCGATCGTGATGCGCGCGTTCCTGAAAGCCAAAGAGATCTCGTTATACAAAAGGCTGATGCTGGGGGTGAGGATGTTCGATTCTTTTATTTCCTGGGCGACATGGTCTTTCTTGCTGGCTTTTATCACGTGGCTTCCAAACTTATTCGCAGGTAAAGAATTTGAAACGTCGACCATGTTTTATATGGCCCCGCGTATCAAGGATATTATCTTTGTTCTTTCACTGTCAGGGCTGTTGTTCTGCATGATCATCAGTCTTTTGTTCCTTCCTTCGGGTGTCAAGGCACAGCGGCTTTCAAGGCGGCTTTTGCATATCCTTGAATGGATGGTCATTCCTGTGGTAGTCTTGTTATTGAGTGCTATCCCAGCATTGGACGCACAGACGAGATTAATGTTCGGCAAGTATATGGATTTTCAGGTGACGCATAAACATAGGACGAAACGGCACGATCACTAACGTATTTCTTAAGGAGGGCGTATGTTCCCAGTCAAAGAAATGATGACAAAAGATGTGATCACTGTCACAAAAGAAACGCCTATATTTGATGCGGCCAGGCTTCTGGTTGAAAAAAGGATAACAGGGATCCCTGTGGTGGATCAGGAAAAGAATTTGATCGGTATCCTTTCTGAGTTTGACGTATTGCGCCTACTGACCGAATGTTCTTCCGAGAAAGCTGGCACGGTTGAGGATTATATGACGAAGAAGGTCGTGTTCTTTGAAGACTCAGCCTCAGCGACGGAGATATGCGAATTCTTTTTGACCAATCCAAGCAAACGGCGTGTTCCGATCACGCGTGACGGCAAGTTGGTCGGGCTTGTTAGCCGCGGGGATATTGTAAAACTGATCGTTAAGTTCCGTCAGAACAGGATGGGGCCGAAGGCGTGATCAGATGAATATTGTTAAAGTAACTGATCCGCAAGCGGTTGATGTTGTGTCGGCGTTAGCTAGGGAGATCTGGAGCGGGCATTATACGCCGATCATTGGCCTGGCACAGGTTGAGTATATGTTGGGCGCTTATCAATCTTCCGCAGCAATTTCACACCTGAATTAGAATAAAGAAAGAAAAGACGGGAAAATGTATTCCCGTCTTTTTTCTTGTAATAGGGAGGATTGGCTTTAGAATTTGATAGACGATAAGGCCGTGCGCTGTCGTGATCTTCCCGTCGTTTTATTAAAAAGAAAGAGGGCCGTTATATGATGGTGATCCTTTTATTAGTGGTCGGTTTTATCCTGTTGATCAAAGGCGCGGACCTTCTTGTTACCGGTGCGTCTGCGTTGGCAAAGAAGATCGGGGTTTCTGATCTGGTCATTGGGCTGACGGTTGTTTCTTTCGGGACATCGACGCCGGAACTGCTCGTTAATATCTTTGCCAGTATCCAGGGGAATGCTGATATTGCCATAGGCAATGTGCTGGGTAGTAATATATTCAATGTCCTTCTTATTTTGGGCGTGTCTTCCTTGATCTATCCATTGACCGTTAGTAAAGGCACGGTTTGGAAAGAGATCCCTTTCAGTTTGCTCGCAGCTGTCCTGCTTGGTGCGCTTGCCAATGATGTGTTGTTCGATCAGGCGCCATCTTCCATTTTCGGTCGGATAGATGGGCTTGTGTCCCTGGCGTTCTTCGGTATTTTCATGTATTACGTTGCGTGTATGCCTAAGGATGAAGCAAGTGATCAGAAGAGTGAGGTCATCAACATGAGCCTCTTGAAGTCGTTGGTCCTGGTCGTGCTTGGCCTTGCGGGGTTGGTATTCGGAGGAAAACTTGTTGTTGATGGCGCGGTGGCTATTGCCAGTCGTTTTGGGTTAAGCCAATCGCTCATTGGGTTGACGATCGTTGCGGCAGGGACATCTCTTCCTGAACTTGCAACTTCTGCGGTCGCGGCCTATAGAAAGAATTCGGATATCGCGGTCGGTAATATTGTTGGTTCAAATATCTTCAATATTTTCTTTATACTCGGAGTTTCAGCATTAATAAAGCCTTTACCTGTATCGGCGTCGATCAATATTGATATCCTGGTGCTCATCGGAACAAGTCTTATATTGTTCTTTTTTATGTTCATGGGCAAGAGACGCGTGATCGACAGATGGCAAGGCGCGATCTTTCTTTTTCTGTATGCCATCTATACGGCGTTCCTTATCAAAAGAGGGTAATAGAATGGATTTAAAGAGGATGGCGGTGGGGGGACAGTTTTATTGAGAAATAAGAAGCCAACTTGTCATTTCATATTTTTACTGTATCGGGGTGGGGATAGTCGGGGTATGTTTAACCGTTATTGGCATTATCAGGGCCCTTTCGTTCTCACAGAAGTTGGAAACCATTGTCGATGATATCACGGCTATCAATGCGATCTTCTTTCTGACGGCTTGTATGATATCGTATTCTGCGATCAAGACGTTAATATAATAAATATGGGAAGATGTTTCCAATGGATCAGCTTAAAAGAACGATCATCATGGGCGTGGGTTTCTTATTCGTTATTTTAGGTATTATCGGCGCTTTCTTGCCAGTAATGCCGTCGATCCCTTTTCTTGTTATTGCCTCATTCTGTTTCTCGAAGAGTTCAACAAAGTTCCACGATATGTTAATGAACAATCCACTGGTCGGCCCGCATATAAGAAGTTATAACGAGAACAATGGGATAAGTCTGATCACAAAAGCTTTTCTTATTGTTTCGCAGTGGGCGGGCATCCTGATCTCATCATTGCTTTTTGTTCACGGCTTTTTTGGAAGGATCCTTATGGTTGTTATCGGAGTCGCGGTTACCGGGTATATCTTGTCGCTAAAAACAGCCAAGAAATAATAATATGATCTTTAAGCAAGGGGCGATTTTTTTAGGTCATTGCATTTGATCGTGATCTGGTCTGTTGTAACGGTCTTTCTATGTTGTCTTTCTTACTTGCCATTGAATACATCGTCTGAAAAATGATTTGAGAGGAGCGTTATCAGGAGGATTTACTTTTTCTTCAGAAATATACATTGAGCGGTGGTACTGCGGATTATAATGATCTAAATATTTTAATTTGTTTTGGGATCTCTAATGCACCTATCGGATCAAGATATCAGTCTTATGCTTCGTGTTCGCGATGGCGATGAGAAGGCGTTCGAGGCGCTCGTTGAACGTCATAAGACCCGCGTTTTCCATTTAGCCTATCGTTTTCTGAGTAATGCCACTGAGGCTAAGGATGCAGCGCAAGAAATTTTCGTCAAGATCTATCAAGCCCGCCAGACCTATGAACCCACCGCTAAATTCACCACTTGGCTTTATACCATTGCTAAGAATACTTGTTTGAAAGCGCTGGCCCGTGTTCACCCAACTGTGTCGTTGGATGAGGAGATCGGGACTGGCGATGACAAGGTTAGGCGTCAGGTCGCGGACCCGAATATGCAAACACCCTCTGAGCAGATGCTTCAGAACGAAGAGGCTGACGTGGTGAGATCAGCGATCAATGAATTACCGCAAGAGCAGCGTATGGCCGTGATCCTTTCTCGTTTTGATGGGTTGTCTTATGATGAGATATCTACGGTCATGGGGTGTTCTGCAAAAGCGGTGAAATCGCTATTACATCGTGCGCGTAGCGGTCTTAAAGACCGATTGGAAAAGTATTTTAGAAAATAACATGAATTTTCCGGAACTTTTTGCAGTTTTACGGGTTGTAGTAAGTAAGGAGAGGTGTGATGGATTGCCAAACTATTAAACAAGAGCTTGTTGCTTTCCTCGATAATGAGGTGTCGGCAACATTGAAAGCTCAGATCGAAGCGCATCTGAAGGGGTGTCCGGGTTGTGCCCAGGAGATGCGTGCGCTTCAAGCGTCTTGGCAAATGCTCGACCGTAGCCTGCCACCTGTTCCGGGAGAGGGCTTTACGGCATCAGTAATGAACCGTATTCGGCAGACGCCAGAGTCAAGTGCTGAACTTAAGCCTATTTGGGCAGAGAAATTCTTGCCATCTTTGATAGCCGCTGCTGTTATTCTGGTCGTTCTTTTGATGGGACTACTTGTTTCGGGTCATTTACGCCTAACAATAAAAGCTCCGACAGCACAGTTGCCTGCGCCTTTAGTTGAGCCGGAAGTGGAGGTAACGAGCAAAGAGTCGCAACCGATCGTGCTGGAGGCCAGTGAGGCGGTTGCGGAACCAAAAGAAGTTGTTCCGGTCACGATCCCTGTTCCGCAAGCCATTCAGACATTGCCTGAGATCAGGCCAGTGATCGTTCCGCAGGTGGTGCCGATGGCACCAGTAGCCGTACCTATGATCGCCAAGGTTGATCAGGATCGGGATATTATTGCGAATTTGGATATGTATGAGAACGCTGAAATGCTAAAGAAAATAGATGTTGTTTCTGATATGGAGATCATTTCGTCCATGAAGGAGACGTCATCATGAAGATGTGGTTGTTGCGGTATAGTTTAAAAGCTTTGATCCTGTTCTTGATCGTCGGAGGAGGTGCATTCTTCTTTATCAGAACAACCGTAGTTTGGGCGCAGGATAGTGTGACAACATCTTCGGATGAAGAAAGATATCAAGAAAACCTCCGTCGTTGGCAGAGTATGCCAGAGGAACAGCGTCAAGCGATCCGGAGCCGGGCAGCTGGAATGTCAGAAGCCGATCGTGCAGTTTTGCAGGAAAAGGCCAAAAAATATCGTGCTATGTCGGAACAAGAACGGCAAACGTTGCGTGAAAACTACCGCAAATTCCGTGAATTGCCTCCTGAACGTCGTGAGGTGCTAGAAGAGAGGCCCCGTGGTTTTCGGCAACTTCCGCAGGAGAAACGGGGCGAGGTCCGTCGTCGCTATCAGGAACAAGGTAATAAGACAGTTGGCAAAAGGCGAGAGCCCGCTGCGCATAAGAATATAACGTCTTCTGATGTTAGGCCTGAGAAAACGTTACCTGATCAGAAACTTCATGAAAAAAGCAGGAGCATAATAGAGATCTTCAGGATCGTCAAATGCGTCGAGAAAATAACTGCAATGATCTGGATACATCTTGTTTAAAGAAGGGCCCTTCCAATAGCTCCCGCAAAGATAGTCAAATAAAGACCGATCATCCGAAGCGCCGCAAAGGTCCTTCATTTCCTCGTGGTCCACAAAATCGTAGAAAATAATAAGAGACCGGAACTTTTTCAGATCTTCAGGGTTTAACTTACCAGGGCGGCGTAAAGGCAGTGCATAAAGCCAGGAGGTTGATATGGGAATGCCAGTTGTCAGGGAAGAAAGGAGGATCGCACTGAAAGAAATACTGGTAGTGGCATGTTACCGCCTGTTAGAGAGGATCGATGGAGAAAAGGGGGTTCCATTGGTTCCGTATAAGATTGTGCAGTCATGGAAAATGTTAGTTTTGGATGTTTTATAAAGAAAGGGAAATGTTATGAAAAGGCCATTATTTTTTGTTGGATGTTTAGTCGCGTTCTTTGTGCTGATGATCGCTAGTGCACAAGCCAAGGACAAAGAGAACACTGCCACAACGGACGATCAGACGGAAGTTGTTACAGAGACAACGACGGCTAGCACTTCTTCAGATACCACATACAAAGAAGAAATATCAAGTGATAAAACTGCTATTAAAGCTCAGAAAGATGCATTAAAAGAGCAATTTGCTGCGGCCAGGGCCGAAGAAAGATCTTTGCGTGAACAGATAAGGACAGCGGCGCAGTCTGGGGATTATGAAACAGCGAAAACATTAAGAGAGCAGCTTAAGACGATGCATCAAGAAAATGTTGCTGATATGAGAACAGACAAGCGAGAGTTGAACGAGGCGAAACAGGAATTACGCGGGGATAAAAGGCTGTCCAAAATAGATACAAATGCAGATGGCGTTATATCTAACGAGGAGAGAAAGGCTTTTGAGAACAAGCGTCGTGCTGACAGGAATAAAGATGGCACTGTTGATGAGGCCGAGAAAAAGGCATACGAAGCAAGGAAGGCGGCTGATACGAACAAAGATGGCAAACTCGACAAGGATGAACGCAAGGCTTTTAATAAAGAACGGGCAGATGTGAATGATGATGGGGAAGTTGATAAAGCTGAGCGAGAGGCTTTCCAAAAGAATAGAAAGGACCAGGAAGGCTCGCCTGCAGACCGCAAAGAGTTTCGCAAGAACAAGCGTGAGATCAAAGATGACCGCGGTGAGATCCGTGATGACAAACAGGATCTTCGTCAGGAGCGCAAGGAAGGGGATGTTAAAGGCGTGCGTGATGCCAAGCAGGAATTACGCCAGGATAAGAGGGAATTAAGAAAAGATAGAAGAGAATTCCGCGGGGACCGTCGTGATGAATGGCAGGATCGTGGTAATGGGCCTAACAAACGTAAAGGACTTGGGATGGGGCAGGGTGATCAGGATGATCGTGATCCCGGTGTG
>DYQZ01000038.1 GCA_020719005.1 Candidatus Omnitrophus sp. | reverse complement strand
GCTGGGTGGTAAAGGTCTGAGCGAATTTAGTGGTAAAAGTTAGCGCGCCCCGCAATAAGCCCGGCAAAGCTCCACGATGCCGCTACCTGGCCTGTCCTTCCGAAAAGAGCAATACTGCCGTTCCCGTCCAGAATCTTTTGCCCGGCAGAATACCCAATAAGACCAAGCCTCAACCCTGTAACGGAATGCTGCATGTTGTTACGATAAATGCCGCCAAAGTTAAGCCGGTCATCCCGACCTTTTGTATCGACATAACCGTATGTCCTCACAAAATAATCAACACCCTTGTCGCAGTAATCTCCGCCATCCGGTTCCGGTGTCATCAGGGTAAGAATCCCTGAATACTTGCCGGAGAACGACGGCACCGAGAATTGCTTGACCTCCCACCCAAGATAATCCGGCTGTGAAAACCCATTGGGTCTGACACCAAGCTCCGCCTCAAGAGTATAGCCGCCGCAATTCGGAGCCTGACAGGCAACTATTCCGCCATCGGAATTCAGCCTCTTGGACAAAAGCCATTCTTTCTCGTGAATCCGTTTCAATTCCCGCAACAGAAGAATACGACTGTCCCCGGCATCTCTTCCGGCAACAAGCGGTATGTGCTGAAAAATAGTATCGGCAGTAACAGGATGTTCCGCCTGTAACTCGCGGGCCAACGGGCTGTCCGGAGCAACGGCAAAACCGTAAACTTCTCCGCTATTTTTTATACCAAGTAAAAGAATCCTGCCGGTCATCCTGCAATTAAGCAACTCCGAAGGGGCGTTCTTGCATCCCCGAAGAAAACCCGAGAAACGAACCTCCGGATACTGGGGATAAAGGATCAGCTGGGCGTGAGTGGCAGGCTCGACATTACCCTGAGCGTCAATCCATGAGAAATTCAGGGCAGCCTTAAAAATAGCCTTCTTCGCCCCCTCCTCAACGCGCACATTCAGGTTGGGGAAAATATTAAGCACCTCGAAATTCGTTCCGAGGTAAATCTGGTTTTTGGAATTGTCGTTTTCGGCGAGAAACTTGTAAAGAATACGGGAACAGCCAAGATCAGCAAAAATTTCTTTAAGTCTGCCAAGTCCCGGGATATCAGCGGAGACGCTCCGATTGCTCATGCACTATTACCTTTCCCCTGATCTTGCCAGTCGGCTTGCAGGATGGGAGCCATTTTATCACGCGATCTTCAATCTGTTGTAAATTAATACGGCCCGGCCCTTTAAGAGCGCATTCCCAAATCACCAGAACACGCCAGCCCTTCCTGCGCAATGATCGAACTGCCCGGCGATCATTGACAACATTCCCGTCAATCTTTGTTTTCCAGAATAATGTATTGCTGGCGGGTAACCTGAAAAAGTGGCAGGCATGTCCATGCCAGAAACAGCCATGAACAAACACTGCCACCTTTTTTCTTCTCAACACAATGTCCGGCTTGCCGGGTAACTCCCGGCAATTGATCTCCGGCTTGTAACGAAGTCGCGCAAATACCGCCCTGACAACAAGCTCTGGTTTGGTACTGGCTCCCCGAATCCCGGACATCATCCGGCTTCTCGTCTTCTTGTCGACGATATCAACCATAAGTCCTAAACCAGTGCCAGCTCTTGTTCCTGACGGGCCTCGGCCGCACTTAACGGCCTGAGCACATGCGGGATCATGATCCGGGCCACTTCCCGCATAACAGGCACAACAACGCTGTTGCCAAACTGACGATAGGCTTGGCAATCACTGACCGGGATTTTAAACCCTTCGGGAAACCCCATCAGTCTTGCACACTCGCGCGGCGTAAGACGTCGGGGATTCTTCCCTTTGCCCCGCGAAATAAGAACCTCCGACCCGTCCTTGTAATATCTCGCCGAGAGTGTTCTCGAAATATCCTTCCCCGTCACCAATCCGAATCCAAACCCGTTCCCGGCGGCCCGATGCTTCTCGGCATAAGCCTGCAAATATGCCCATAACTTGTCAGACAAAATATACTTTGGATTAACTTTCGCCTTGGGCCCTATTGTATAGGGCTCTTCCGATTTCTCGCTTCCGTCTTCCGGATGCAGAATCGTCTCAAGCTTTGGCCCGACCTTGGGCAATCGCAAATCCTCCCACGAGAAAGCCGTCTTTTCCCTGAAGCCAATGATAATAATACGCTCGCGATGCTGGGGAACAAAATGCTGCCCGTCAATGATCTTGTAATGAACATCATAACCAAGCTCGTCGCGAAGCGTCTGAAGAACAATTCTGAATGTCTCACCGCCATTGTGTGAAGCGAGATTCTTGACATTCTCAAGCATAAACGCCTTGGGCCGTTTTGTGGCAATGATCCTCGCAACGTCGAAGAAAAGTGTCCCCTGCGTCGTGCATTCAAAACCATGAGGACGACCAAGTGCATTCTTCTTGCTCACCCCCGCAATGCTGAACGGCTGACAAGGAAAGCCCCCGATAAGAACATCGTGATCCGGGATTTCTTCGGCAGGATAGGGAACAATGTCCCCGATAAACGGATGCCCCTCGCCAAAGTTTTCAATATACGTCTTCTTCGACCATTCATTCCACTCCGATGTGAAAACACACTTGCCACCTGCATCACGAAAACCGGTTCGGATTCCACCAATGCCGGCGAAAAGATCAATGAAAGTAAAGCGGGCAGGATTTCTGAAAGAATCACTGGCAGAATCACGAAGAATGTCACGAAGGGCAAACTCAAGCATGGGCGGGGAATCAACCTCTTTCCGCTCCCAGCGTGCCACGGTCTTGGACGCCACTTTAAGACGGGCGGCCAATGCTTTTTGTGTAAAACGTTCTCTTGCTTTTCTCAATAATACAGTTGCTGATGTTTCAGACATACTACCCTCCTCTGGGAACCTTTGAGGACATTATGTCCTCTCCAATTCCATTGTTCAAATGTTATATCAATTTTTTTCTGACACATTAGGGGGGGTCTGTATCCGATAAACATTTTATTACGAAGAAAAATGAAAGTCAAGAGAAAATACCACTCATCCGTGTGGTATATATACTATAACACTCCGCCCCTCGATACAACACGAGTACAAGGCCCCCGCCTTACACAAAACTTACACAGAACGTTGTCAAAACAGGCTTTGACTCGCTCCGGAACTTCTGGTATCTTTAAGTAACTGTTGGGAACATTGCCGACGGTAGTTGCAGTAATAAACGTGTTTCGACGGAGGAACGGAAAACGGCCTTTTATTTTCCCTCCTTCCGCACAATTGCCTTCCTCAACAGCAGAAACCTCGTTACCCGAATGGGCCGAGGTTTTTGCTTTTCCAGAAAAGGCAATGTGCCTTCTGTGAGGCTCCGCCCGAACAGAAGCGACCAAAGCAACTTCTTATCATCCCCCAGCAGGTCGCGCTTATTGCGCTATTTCTGCTCTTACGCTATACTCGTAACATTATTTAATCACCAAGAAAAGCACCCTTTAAAACTTATGCGTGACCCGCTTATCAAAACAACATCTACAGGAAAAGACACGCTCTTTCGCGCCATGCTCGAGCATTTTGAAGAAGGCCGCCCGCTCGAGGAGCTGCAGGCGCTTCTCATGGAATATTTTAAGAACATGCCTGAAAAAAAGAAGTCTCTGAATGAACTCCTGAATGCAGCTGATAAAATGTACGGCGCGTACGAAGAGATCACACGCCTGGAAAAAGAACTCCCGGAACACTGAACCTTATAAAAAATAGCAAAAGGCTGTTTATGTCTTCAACTCAGGTGGTCGTAATCGGTGGCGGGCCCGGCGGATATACCGCGGCTTTTCGTATGGCAGACCTTGGCCTTTCGGTCACACTGATTGATCAGGATCAGGCTCTCGGCGGCGTATGCCTCAAAAAAGGCTGTATCCCCTCAAAAGCGCTGCTTCACGCCGGAAAAACGATCCATGACGCCTCAGCGGCAAAGAGCATTGGCATTGAATTCCAAGAACCTGTGCTCAATATCGATAAACTACGTTCATGGAAAGACGGTGTTGTTGCTAAACTCACCAACGGACTTGGACAACTAGCTAAAGCGCGCAAAGTCACCTGCATTCAAGGGAACGCCCGTTTTATCAATGCCACAACGCTTGAGATCAAAAAACCAGATAGTTCGCTTGAAACGCTTGCATTTGAGAAAGCTGTTATCGCTACAGGATCAAGCCCTATCAAATTACCTTTCCTTCCCGAGACAGATCGCATTTGGGATTCGACAAAAGCCCTTGAGCTTCCTTATGTCCCCGGAACAATCCTGGTCGTTGGCGGCGGTTATATCGGCCTTGAACTCGGAAGCGCTTATGCTGCCCTTGGCAGTAAGGTGAGCGTTGTTGAGACATTGCCCGCTTTATTATCCTCGGCGGATAAAGACCTGGCCGACATTCTTTTGCGTAAACTTAAAAAGACTTTTAGAGCCATCATGACGGGCACGACCATACTGAAAGCTGATGTAGGCGATCATGGGGTCATCGTGACTTTTCAGGACGACCAGAAGAAAGAATGGAGCGAAACATACGATACCCTGCTCGTATCTGTTGGAAGGACTCCAAACACAAAAGAACTCGGTCTTGGGAACACCAAGATCGAACTAACTGAAAAAGATTTTATTGAAGTGAACGATCACTGCCAGACGGATGAAAAGAATATTTTTGCGATCGGGGATGTGACCTCCGGGCCGCTTCTCGCTCACAAAGCCTCAGCACAGGCAAAAGTATCGGCGGAGGTGATCGCGGGCCACGACAAAGCCTATGAACCAGTCTGTATCCCGGCGGTTATCTTCACCGACCCGGAACTCGCTTGGTGCGGCATGACGGAACAGGAAGCCCGTGCCCAAAATATAGATATAACAGTCTCAAAATTTCCGTGGGCTGCCTCAGGCCGCGCGCTCACGCTCGATCGCACCGATGGTATGACAAAGATCATTGCTCACGCCTCCACAGGAAAGATCCTTGGCGTTGGCATCGTTGGTGTTGGTGCTGGAGAATTGATCGCCGAAGGCGCATTGGCGATCGAGAATGGACTCAAGACGCAAGATATTGAAGCGGCTATTCACCCTCACCCCACTCTTTCAGAAACATGGATGGAAACAGCGGAAGGGTTGTTCGGATACCCGACACATCTCTTGAAACAAAAGAAATGAACGACTAACGCGCAATGTCCATCTGGAGGACATCGCCTAAGCCGATCCCCTCTTGGGTGGCCACTCCGGCGGAAAGTTCCAATACATATGCGGCAGGTCTTAAGGGACTGTAAATCGGGCAGGGATCACTGACGCATGGCGGAACATTGGCTTCAATGTGGACCACCTTCTTGTTCTCATCCAGCCAGATCATATCCAGCGCCACCAGTGTATTCTTCATCCAGAAACCATATTCTCCTAATGCATCAAAAATGAACAACATTCCCTGATCCGGGGCAAGTTGTTTACGGTCCATCAGCCCCTGACGACGGGTCTCTTCTGTCGCGGCAAGCTCAACGTTAAAACACGCATCTTTAAAACAAACACGCGGCATTAACGGCTCGGCAGATAACGAACGGCAAAAACAGAACAATACCGCGACAATTAAAAGAATACGCACGCGTTTCATTTCTTAAAATCCTCCCGCTCCCCCGTCGTCCGCACATAATCACGGAAAGTCAACTCTCCGCTGATCACGCGATTCGCAGAGGCAATACGTTCATGGACAAAAGGATGAGTACGGCCAAAATACTTGGCACGGATCGGCTGTTTGCGGTTATACACACTGAGCTGTTCGAGCATTCTGACCATACCTTTGGGATCATACCCGGCGGCGCGCATATACTTGATGCCAAGTGCATCTGCCTGGATCTCATCGTCCTGGGAATATTTAAAGAACATCGTGGTGGTCACCGCATTGATGCCGCCGGCGAGACGGCCGTCGACAAAAATAGAACCCATGACCGCGACAAGGCTTCCGTAAGATGCCTGCAGGCGCTTGATGCTGTGACGGGCCGTCACATGCGCCACTTCATGTGCAATGACCGCAGCAAGCTCATCATCACCCTTGATATATTCCATCAAGCCCTTGAAGACATAGACATATCCACCAGGCAAAGAAAGCGCGTTAACGACAAGGTCTTTTCCCGATTTCTTCTCCTCGATGACCTTGCCGACATAAATAATATCCTGACGGTCACAGACGGCCGAGATCTTTTCAATGATACGGTCCACCCGCGCATTTAAGGCAACATCATCGAGAACACTGTATTCTTTCTCGATCTCACGCGCGACAGACGCGCCGATCTCCTGCTCACGGTCCGTCGAATACAGGGTCGTTTCCTGCTCACCGGTTGCGGTATTAAAGTTCGAACTGATCCCGCTGCAGCCGGCAAGGCAACACACTATTCCTGCCAAGACACTTAAGAAAATCTTACGCATGATGTTTCACCTAAAGCGCATGGACATCAAACTTCTTTAACATCTGTGCTAATTTAGCGATCGGAAGGCCCACCACATTAAAATAACATCCGTCGATACGAGGGATAAAAAGGCCACCCCGCCCTTCGATATCAAAACCGCCCGCCTTATCCATGGGAGGAACTTCCTTGTGATAACGGTCGATCTCATCATCATCAAGCGGTGTCATAAAAACACGGGTCTTGTCATATGCCACCAGTGTCCGCTTGCTTTGCACATCAATGACCGCAACACCGGTATAGACCCAATGCGGTTCTGACATGAGCATCTTAAGATTCTTTTTGGCTTCTTTGAGACTTTTTGGTTTTAACACCAATCTCCCCCTCGAATACACCACTGTATCCGCACCAATGACCAGTGCATCCCCCTTGGTCGAGTGCGCGATATCACACGCTTTGATCAGCGCATTCTTTTTAACAAGATCTTCCACGCTCGTCGTGATGCGCGTGATCTCGCGTGCGGAAGACTTTTTCACCACAAAAGGAAGCTTCAAGAGCTTCATCAGTTTTCGGCGCTGTGGTGATGCTGAAGCCAGAATGATCTTTTTCATATCAGTCTTTCAAGAATTCTGCGGCTGTAAAAAGAGAAACGAATTCTACGCCTTTGGCGGCGAGCGCTTCTTTGGCACCGTCCTGACGATCAATGATGCACGCGCATACGACGGGCTTCAACCCATCTTGCGCCAACGCATCGATCGAATGAAGGAAGGCCTTCCCCGTCGTTGCCACATCATCAATGACCACGATACGATCCGTCTCTTTAAGTTCAGGCCCTTCGATCATGCGGCCTTTGCCGTGACCTTTGGCTTCCTTACGGATAATGAATGTTTTGACCGGTCTTCCCTCGAGGAAACTCACGGTACCCACAGCCCCCACCATCGGATCAGCTCCGAGCGTTGGCCCGCCGATCGCGGTCGGGTTCTTGTCATTCACCAGCGCCCGGATAAGTTTCCCGCACAGGAAAGCGCCTTCCGCCGAGAGCGTCACCAGACGCGCATCAAGATAATAAGAACTTTTCTTACCAGAAGATAACGTAAAATCACCCTTAAAAAACGCCTGGGTCTTTAAGATCTCAAAAAGTCTCTTCTTACACTCACCAACAGATGTATTTAACATATCTACCTCTCCTTAAAGGTGGCAGGATTTTACCTTTGAGCAACGTGAATGTCCAGCAAAAAGGGCAGGTCTCTTGCCTGCCCTTTCGCAACGTTCCAAACTTTTTGATCCCTTAATTCACTGTGGGAGGGATCTCGATCTTCCGGCGATGCATCTCAAACAAAAGCTGGAGCCTGTATTTGACAAGATCTTTATATTGTTTATATTCCTTCGGCGTGAAACCGCTCGTGGTATGAAAAGTCCGGGATGCTTCAAGCTCAGCCAACACATCAATAAAAGCCAAGACCAGTTTATCATCAGCCAAGATCACGATATCCTTAGGCTCAAGCACCTTTACATCATCCGACGGAAAAGCTGCCCAGGAAAGACTGCGCGGCATCAACCCCGCCACCAGAACAAAGACCACGAACCACAAGACCATTCTGTTCACATTGCGCCGATGGACCATACGCCCTCCTCGTTAACGGATATGCTTTTATTTTACGGGATAAACCAGCCACCACGAACGCTTTTTTCATCTTTTTGACATGCGACTTAAAGACTGCTACGATAACAACCAATGCCATCATTGCTGACAGGCCTTCTCGATGCGATCCTCCCCCCCAATTGCATCCTATGCCGGAACTATCATCCACGCACACGCACCAACCCCGTATGCCCTTCGTGTGTCCAAGCACTCCCTTTTAATACACCACCGTTTTGTCTCAAATGTTCACGGCACCTCGATCACGGCAACCACAACGGCATCTGCGCTTCATGTCATGATCACCCTCCGATATTTGATGAAGCCTGGGGGATGATACGTTATGAAGGAATGGCCAAAGATCTGCTTCACCGTTTTAAATTCCATGATAAAACATCGTTGCGGCACGCTTTTGGGGATATTATTGAAACTTTTCTGACCCATTACTCCATTTCTTTTGATCGAGACAGTATCCTCATGCCCATCCCTCTTCATCCCCTCCGACTTCGCGAACGCGGCTATGACCAAGCACTCCTTTTAGCTAACGCTATAAGTTCCGTCACTGAACTGCCCGTCCTGCACTCACACCTGATCCGGGTCAGGAACACCCCTCATCAGACCGGCCTTAACCAAAAAGAACGCTTTACAAACATTACAGGTGCTTTTAAAATAAAACCCTCGTCAACGGTTCAGAATAAAAAAATCATTCTCGTCGATGACTTATTAACAACAGGAGCGACCGTGAATGAAGCGGCGAAGGCCCTTAAAGCCGGCGGCGCGAATAAGGTCAGCGTCCTGACATTAGCGATCACATAACTCTATGCGCATTTTACGTAACTATATCCTTAAAGAATGTCTCATCCCTTTTGGCATTTGTCTGGGCGTCCTGACCTTTGTCTTTTTATTGGGCTATCTCCCCCAGCTTGCCAATAAAGTGATCAACAAAGGTGTTGCGATCTCCTCTGTGACCATGGCGCTTCTTTACAATATCCCGATCCTTCTTGGGTTTACGTTACCGATCGCGGCACTGGCAACTATCATCCTCACCTTTGGACGTTTCTCTGCAGATAATGAGATCATCGCGATCCGTGCCAGCGGCATCCCTTTGCAACGCATTCTAAAACCCATGGTCGTGTGCGGCATTTTACTGACACTGCTCCTGCTTGTCCTGAACGACCGCGTGATCCCGCAAGCCTATCAGGCCCAACGCGAACTTCTTCAAGAGACGGGCGCCAAGAATCCATCCGCCATGATCGAGGCCGGGACTTTTATTGATGATTTTGACGGCTACGTCCTGTTCATTTACCGTGTCGAACGCAATCATCTTTATAATATCCGCATCTATCAGCCTCAACCCGACGGAAAACCAACGCGGACGATCATTGCCCAGGAAGGCGAGTTCACGCCTGTTCCGGGTGAGAACAAAGTACTGATGAAACTCATCAATGGCACATCCGATGAGCCTGACCTTAATAATTCAAATAACTTTTATAAACTGAATTTCAAAACATCCTTCATGACCATGAACCTGATGAAGGGAAAAACAACGGGCGAACGTAAACCCAAAAGCATGAACCTACGCGAACTTTCCCAAAACATCACCCTCATGCGGGAGAAAAAAATCGACGCGACCCCTCTTATCACAGAATATCACCGCAAATTATCCTGGTCGTTCGCACCGCTTATTTTCATTCTCCTGGGCTTTCCGATCGCGGTCGTGACCCATCGCCGGGCAAAAACAGCCAACTTACTGCTTGCCGTCATCTTCGCAGCACCTTATTATCTTATATCGATCGGCTGTCAGGCTTTGGCGTCCCAATGGCCTGTCCCTTCTGAACTCACGATGTGGCTCCCGAATATCATCGGCGGCGTGATCGTTATATGGCTGAACTACAAACTATGCGCGTCTTAGATAACTACATCCTACGCTCGATTGTCCAGATCTTCATTTCAGCGATCCTGATCTTTACTTTTCTTTATATCCTGATCGATGCGGGCACCCATCTGGATGACTTTCTTTCCAACAAAGTGCCAGCCTTGACAGTGTTCCAATATTATTTTAGTTTCTTACCTGTTATCTTTGTGCAAACATCGCCCATCGCATGCCTTTTAGCCGTTCTTTTTACTTATAGCACCCTCAACAACAATAATGAGATCATTGCCCTGCGCGCCAGCGGACTGAATTTCTGGAAGATCACCAAACCCGCGATCATCTTTGGCCTTATTGCCAGCGCTTTGGTCTTTCTGGTCAATGAGAAGTTCGCCCCGCAAGGCGCTTCCCTCGCCCAGGAAATAAAAACAGAGAAAATGAAACCGGCCGCAACTGACGGCACCAAGAAAAAGATCCAGCCGATCAAGAATCTTTTCTTTTACGGCATGGACAACCGCCTGTTCTTTATCGATGAATTCGATCCGGGATCAAAGATCGTCCGCAACCTTACGATCATTTCCCAGGACAACCTGCAACGCATGACCGAGAAACTGGTCGCCCAAAAAGGCGAATGGAATGGAAGTTCCTGGAAACTCTCGAATTGCCAGCTCACACGCTATAATCCGATCGACCAGAGCCTCGACGGAGATGCCCCTTTCTATAAAGAAAAGATCATGAACATCAACGAACGACCGGAAGATTTTCTCAAACAGCGGTCCTCTTCCAATATGAATATCAAAGAATTAAAAGCCTACATCAAGCGTTTTAAAGGGAGCGGAGCCGTGGCCACATTGAATAATATCAAGGTGGATCTGCAACAACGCATTGCTTATCCGTTTGCCTGTATCATTATTATCTTCGTAGGATTGCCTTTTGCGCTCACAACGGGTCGGAGAAAAGGCCTGACTTTTGCATCTGTCGGGATCGCGCTGGCCATTGGTTTCCTGTTCTATGTCGTCAATGCTGTTGGTCTTGCGCTTGGTAAGGCCGGTCTCCTCTTTCCCTTTGTTTCAGCCTGGATCGCCCCTGCTCTTTTTATGGCCGCGGGCTTTTATCTCATCCGTAAATTGTTCTGATCGCCTTACGAGGAGTTGATGTTGAGCTTTTTTCATGATCTCATTGATCTCTTACGCGTCAAACAATGGGTCAAAAACCTGTTCATCCTCTCCCCTCTTGTTTTCTCGGGGCAACTGCTAAGCGTAAGATCTTGCCAGGAAACTTCATTGACCATCCTGGCTTTTTGCTTCTTATCAAGCGCCATTTTATATCTTTAATGACCTTTACGATCTTCCGACCGATAAAATACATCCTCAAAAATCCCTGCGCCCCCTGGCTTCAGGGAAGATCCTTCCTCCTAATGCCATCCGTATCGGCATTGCTTTTCTTATCGCCGGCATTTTGATCACATGGCTCATTAACGATCATGTCCTACTTATGGGACTCGCGTATCTCGCGCTTAACTACATCTACAATATCTTCACTAAGAAACGCATATTTCTCGACGTGATCACGATCGCCCTTGGTTTCTATATCCGCATCTGGTCCGGGGGCTTTTGCCATCGGGATCACTCCTTCACTCTGGCTTCAGGCATGCACCTTATTATTAACTCTTTTCCTTGGCTTTACCAAACGACGGCATGAACTTTCCCTTCTCAATGACAAAACAACCGGATACCGACCCGTTCTATCCCACTACACGATCCCGCTTCTTGATGTACTCATTACAGCCTGTGCCACACTCACTGTTGTCCTTTACGGCCTTTACACTTTCCTCACGAACACGTCCTCTTCGACGATCATCCATCATCAACTTTTTTACTCAATCGTCTTTGTGACCTTCGGCATAGGACGCTATCTCTACCTTATCCATATCAAGAAACTCGGCGATGATCCCGGTGAATTATTATTCACGGATAAACCGCTTTTAGGCAGCGTTCTATTATGGAGCGGGTATATCTTTCTTATCCTTTACACACATAAGCTCTCTTAATACCATGCCTTCTTTCGGACTGCGCGATGTCATTCTTTCTTCGGGCCCCTTAAGGATAAAAACCCTTAAACTCATCGACTTTTTCCTAGGAACACTTATCGCCTGGCTCATCCCCGGGAAGAAACATCAACGCAAACCATCTTCTGTGCCTTCAAGAATACTGGTCATCCGCCCTGGAGGAATAGGGGACGCTGTTCTTTTATTACCCGTTCTAAAAGCACTGCGCGCACAACATCCCGAACTCACCGTCGATATTCTTTGCGAGAAAAGAAATGTCGAGGTCTTTCGCACACAACGCGGTCCTGGGGATCAGATCTTTCTATACCATTCATGGCGCGATATGACCACTCTTCTAAAACAACATTACGACATCGTTTTTGACACTGAACAATGGCATTATTTAACAGCGCTTCTCGTTTCGATCATCCCTTCGGATGCCACCATTGGCTTTGACACGCGGCCCTTACGCGCAAAACTTTTCGATCAAGCCGTCCCTTACGATACGAACGCCTATGAACTAACAAACTTCTTCGGTCTTTTCTCCACGCTCCTCAACAAAGATCATGCCGTCGTAAACATTGACCATTATTTCAATATATCCAATGAACTTCATACCTGGGCTAAAGCAAAGATCCCGGCATCCAGCATCATCATCGCGCTCGGCGCCAGTACACCCGAACGCCGATTCTCTACTGAACAGGTGATCTTGTTGGCCGAACATGTCCTTTCTGTTGGCAGAACCCCGGTCCTGCTGGGAGGCAACGATGTCGTTTCCCACACGGCGCAGATCATGCAAAGAATGAACCGCCCGTACATCATTGATCTGGTCGGAAAAACATCGCTTGAAGAAAGCGCCGCGCTCATTGAACGAAGCGCTTTGTATATAGGCCCGGATTCAGGGCTTAGTCATCTGGCATGTGCTGTGGGAACAAAAGTCATTGTGTTCTTCGGCCCCGGGGATGCCAAGCAATGGGCTCCCCGGGGAGAAAAACACATCGTCATCACGCGCCACTTGCCTTGCTCTCCCTGCACCCGCTTTGGCTACAGCCTTTCGACGTGCCGCGGGAGATATGACTGTGTGCGTGCTATTGATATGAACATAGTCCTAAAAGAGATCCTACCATGCCACGACTGAACCACCGTTGGGTAGCCATCGGGATATGCCTGCTCTGCCTAGGCTTAAGCGCGTGGATCGTGACGCTAAAATACAATGCCTTTCAATACACAGGAAAAGACCTCGCCCTTTACGGACAGTTGATGTGGAGCTTGTGTCACGGCACGCCGCGCACATCGCTTTTCGGAGGGCATTTCCTGATCGATCACGCGAACTACATTGCGTTCTTACTTGTTCCTTTCTATTTCTTTTTCCAAAGCGCCTTGACGCTTTTATACATCAAATTGATCGCCTTCTTTATAGGAGCGTATCTTCTTTTTCTCATCATCGAGAAAAAGATCGACGGGAAATGGGCGGCTCTTTTCATGCTGGGATATATATCTTTCCCCGGCAATATGGCCATGCTTTTCTTTGAGTTCAATTTTGAGAACCTGGCCCTGCCTCTGTTCTTCCTGGCTTTTCTTTTCCTCGAACAAAAGCGTTTTCTTTCTTTTATCTTCACCTGCCTGGCTTTATGTCTCGTTAAAGAGAATATGCCGCTTGTTGTTCTGATGTTCGCCATTTACGCATTTCTTTTCCACCGCAAAGACAACCTTCTGGTCATGCGTCTTGCGCCTTTCATCCTGATCAGCGCTGTGATCATCTTTATCACACAAGTATTCCTGATCCAGCCGGCGCTGACCAAGGGCCTCTCGTTCCATCACAGCAATTACTGGGAATTCTATAAAACATTTGGATCAACCCCTCTTGAGATTCTAAAGAACCTGATCCTTCATCCTGAAAAAGCCTATCCCCTTCTTTTTGATCCAAAAACTTTTCTTTTTCTGGGAGACCTGTTCGGCCCGCTTATCATTCCATCGCTGTTAAGCCCGCATGTCCTTTTATTAGGCCTGCCGCTTTTCCTTCAAAACCTTCTCTCAACAGCCCCAGGACAAAAGTCCATCTTCTACTATTACGCGAGCGCCCTTTCCGTCTTTATCTTTCTGGCAACAGTCGTATCTTTATCCCGTATCAAAAAAGATGGTCGTCAACGCCTGCTTATCATCGTCATCACATCCCTTTTTATTTTTAATCTCTGCTATATCCGTGAATGGGCCCGGCGCCTGCCTTTAAAACAAGAGAACGCCGCGTTATATCATCAGGCCATCGCAAGAATACCGCCGGAAGCAGACATCCTTGCCAATTTTCGTTTCCTTCCCATGCTTTCCCAGCGCCGAGGAGTCTATCCCCTTGGACGAGAAATAGTCTCTTATACACGACAAAAAGAACATCTACCCGAAACGCTCGACCATATCCTGATCCAGCTCCCAATCCGCGCTGATCAAAACATTTCTCTACGGAAGATCATCTTGAAAGGCAATTGGGCCGTTGATACCGCTATCGATGATATTGTCCTGTTAAAGAAAAATATCCCCAACGGCAAGCCTCTTGTTCAGATCCTAAAAGACCCTTCAAACACAGGGGCCATAACACCTATACTTCTTCTTGAACCTTTTCTTGAACTCACGTCCCTTGATCTGCCGGCGAGAATAAGCTCAGAAGCCCGCACTCTTTCGATCACCTGCAAATGGCATACGCAAAACGGGCTTCAAGCAGGAGGAAGGATCGCTTTTGCCATCTACAACAATGAGACCGTATTATGGCAGAACGTGCATCCTGTGGTTTATGGCCTTCCTCTTAACAAGAATGAAACAGCCCGTGAAACATTCACCTTCACATTGCCAGAACTCTCCTCGGGGAACTACAAGGTCCATGTCTGGCTTGTCAAAGATAATACACTCGACTGGAAATGGTCATCCACGCTCATTCTCCCTCTTGAGGTCCAATGACCATGAAGAAGAACACGACTCTCCCTCAACAGACTTTTACCGAATGGATACTGCGCTCACTTTATAAGGCATTCCCTTTTGACCTAAAAGGAGATATATCCGTCTTACCGGCTAACGCGATCAAAGGTCATATCTCCTGCATTATCCCGACACGACGAGGCTCCAGCATCCTGAGAAACCTTCTCACCGATCTTACTCGGCAAACGCTCTCAACAGATCAATTCAACGTCATTATTTATGACAACACGCCTGAGGGGATCGCCCCCCTTATCAAAGAATTCTCGTCCCTGCTAAGACTGCATCACCTGCCCGACACCGCGCCCACAGGCATGATCGGACAGTTCCGCAATACAGCGCTCATGCACGCTTCGGGAGAATATATCCTTTTTCTTGATGATGACACACGTATCCGGCAACGCGACCTTCTATCCAACGCTCTGGAACTTTTTAATACACATCAAGCAGACATCATCCTTGCCAAAGGGGAAGGCCTTGCGCTCAAAGAACATCCCAACTACTGTTTTCTCGATGCCTATTCTTTTGCGGCCCGCTGTTCTTTCTACAAACGCTCTTTACTGGAGAAGCTCGGAGGATTCCGGGGAGATATCACGGGCTATGAAGATATTGAGCTCGGTATACGCGCATCCATGATGAATGCCAGTATTTTAAGGACTGCGCATATCTGTTATCAGCATCCGCCCCTCTTCTTTCATTCACTGCAGAAACCAATTGCCATTGGCCAATCTATTTTGCGCCTGCGCGGGCATTATCCTTTCCTTATTTGGCTGGCCATCTATGGCAATGCCCTAAGATTCTTAGGTTCTTTCGTCTTTAGGGCGAAAATCGTGGGCTTAAAAGTCCGCAATGCTGAT
>DYQZ01000088.1 GCA_020719005.1 Candidatus Omnitrophus sp. | reverse complement strand
GAACGCATAAGTACAGCTCCGTCAACATCCGGCGCATCAAACTCACTGCGTCCTGTGAATATTTCCTTTGCGCCCTCACACCGACCCTCGACCAGCACCTTGAGTACACTTCCAACACGTTCTTGTTGACGGCTAAGCGACACTTCCTGCTGAACTTTCATCAAGAAAGCCTTACGCTCAGCGCGGATCTTTACCGGCACCTGATCTTTAAAACCCGCGGCTTTTGTTCCCTCTTCTGTGGAATAGGCAAAAACACCAACCCTCTCCATCGGATATTGCTTTACAAAAGAAACAAGCTCCTTAAATTCTTTATCCGTCTCGCCGGGAAAGCCAACGATATAAGAGGTCCTCAACGAAACACCCGGGATCTTGTGGCGTATCTTTTCGATCAGACGGATAGTTTTGTCTTTAGTCGTCTTACGGTCCATCGCCTCCAGAATACGGTCACTTATATGCTGAAAAGGGATGTCAAGATAACGGCACACACGCTCTTCCTGTGCCATCACATCCAATAGTTCATCTATCACATGCGACGGATACGCATAAAGAAGCCGTATCCACTCTACCTCTTTAAGAGAACGCGCTATTTCTTGAAGTAGGACCGCCAACTTTTTCTGATGATACAGATCCATCCCATAAGCGGTAATATCCTGACCTACGATATTGATCTCGCGCACCGACTCACTATCCATCCGGCGCGCATCTTCAAGCACAGCCTCCATCTGACGCGAACGGAACGGGCCTTTTAATTTCGGTATGATACAAAAACTGCACGCATTATAACAGCTCTCACAGATCTTAAGATATGCAAAATGTGGCGGTGTGAGCTGAATATCCGACTGGCGATGATCAGCCCTAAGACGCATGGTCCCTACAAAAGCATCAACCTCAGGAAGTTCCCCTGCCATTTCCTTCGCATAGCGCTCGGCGAGACAACCGGTCACAATGATCTTCTTGATCTTGCCCGCTTTCTTTAAAGCCGCCAGTTCAACGATCGTATCAATGGATTCTTTTTTCGCATCATCAATGAAAGAACAGGTGTTCACGATCACAACATCCGCCATTTCCGACGAAGAAAGCGCATAACCCTTGGCACGCAGACGACCTAATATATCCTGGGAATCAACCGTATTACGGACACAGCCTAAATTGATCAGGCCTACGGTCGGACGAACAACTGCTTGGGAAGGACCACTTTTCTTCACAACTTATTTCTCAACAGTAAGGCCTTCAGGCGTTACAACGACCTTGCGAGCCTTCACATCACGACGGCTCAACTTCCCGATATTCTTACCGTTCACTTCAAATTCCAGAGCATCAACATCTTTGCCTGATATCTCGATCTTCTTCGACGCACGCCACGTCTCGGAACTGCCTTTTTTAAGGATCTGCCTGAACACGGTCTGCCCATCCGCTTTGACCGACAGCCACGAATTCATCTTGGCACGCACGGTCACTTCAGCCGTCTTGCCGTTCTTGGCAGAAACAAAGCCTTCCCCGATCACAGCCCCTTCTTTAGGACTGACAGAAGCCTTTGCCGGTTCGACAGGAGATCGGGGTTCATTCTTCTTAACAGATGCCGTTTCAACTGATGTGGCTGACGACTTTCCTGTTTCTTTTTTATTTTGTTCCGTCTTTTTCACAGGCTTTATCTTCATCTCGGTCCTGGGCTGGCTGGCCGCGACCGTGATAGCGTGCTGGATCTTTTTCACAACGAAAAATAGGGCAACACCCAACAAAACAACCCCAACACCGACGAAGAATATCTTCGCAACTTTTTTCCCACTGCGGTGACCCAGCGAACGCGCCGCTAAAACTAACAGTACTTTTTCCTGAACTTTCCCAGAGACTTTTTGCTTCGAGAGTGTCTGTATCTTCTTGATAGCCTCAACAGGCACTGAAGATGATATCTTTGAGAGGATCTCCTGCGGATCAAGCCCCACATATTGGGAGTACGTCTTAACAAAACTTTTATAATAGAAAGGAGACAATGTCCTGACCTTATACCCTTCCTCGATCGCCTTCAGCGAATCGATCGGTATCTTGGTGGCTTCATGAAGCACATCAAGGCTGACGCCCTGACGCTCACGCGCCTGTTTCAGGATAAAACCAATATCATTGTTCTCATCACCCATCGCTCTTCACCTCGTCAGCCCCCGACGTATTATCTTTGGCCATATTGTCCATCATCCACTTCTCACGATCAACCAATATATCGCGCGCCTTACTCCCGGCATTCGGCCCGACGACGCCTGCACGCTCCATCTGATCAATAATGCGGCCCGCGCGTGAGAACCCAAGACCAAGCCGACGCTGCAGCATCGAAGCCGACGCTTGCCCGCTTTCCATCACCACACGCACAGCATCCTCATAGATCTCATCTTTTTCATCATTATTGCCAGCGGCAGCTACAGGTCGAGCTGTCACACTATCATCATACTTCGGTTTTTCCTGAGCGCGAATGAAATCCATAACTTTATGGATCTCCTCATCCGATATGAAACTGCACTGCCCGCGCATGGGCTTCGGGTCGCCAGGTTTTACAAAAAGCATATCGCCTTTTCCAAGCAAGTCTTCCGCGCCCTTCTCATCAAGGATAGTGCGGGAATCGATCTGGGAATTGGTCTTGAATGAAACACGCGCCGGCAAATTAGCCTTGATCGTACCCGTGATCACATTGACCGACGGGCGCTGTGTCGCCAGGATCAAATGGATCCCCACCGCGCGCGCCAATTGCGCGAGCCGGGTGACCGCGTTCTCGATCACCTTACCCTGGGTCTGCATAAGATCAGCAAATTCATCAACGATCACCACAATATAAGGCATTTCAAAACCCTTGGCATGATACGCCTTGATATTCCTCACCTGATGTTTCATCAATGTTTTATAGCGAGATTCCATTTCCGTCACCACCCAACCCAGCGCGGCCGCGACCTTTTTATGGTCAGTGATCGCCGGGCAAAGCATATGAGGGATATCATTATATTGATTAAGCTCGACCATCTTCGGGTCGACCATGATGAATTTTACTTCATTCGGCGCGGCATTATAAAGGATCGACATGATAATGACATTCAAACACACCGATTTTCCAGCGCCAGTCGTTCCAGCCACCAGAAGGTGAGGCATCTCAGCCAGGTCAGCCACGATCGCCTTCCCCGCCGTATCTTTACCCAACGCCAGCATGATCTTGGATTTGGCATTACGGATATTTCCTTCGATCAGCACATCTTTTAAAACCACCGCCGCAGACGCGCCATTAGGCACTTCGATCCCCACGCGATTCTTGCCCGGGATGGGTGCTTGAATGCGCACGGAGGCAACCTGCATTGCCAGCGCAATATCATCAGCCAATGAATTAATGCTTTGAACACGCACACCAGGCGCTGGTTCCAGCTCATACTTGGTGATCACAGGTCCCCGCTCAATATCGACCACGCGGACCGTAACGCCAAAACTCCCAAGCGTCTGTTCCAGCGTCTTGGCACCACTGACCAACGCTTCCTGCACATTATCTTCTGATAACTTGACCGGATCTTTCAACAGATCGAACGGGGGAAG
>DYQZ01000037.1 GCA_020719005.1 Candidatus Omnitrophus sp. | reverse complement strand
TAGCAGTTTGGTCTTAAAAAGCAAATCTGTCGCACTATGAGTTACAATTCGCGGTTTGCCAAATTAGCGGACAAAATGATTGAAAAAGAGACCCTCCCCATTATACTGATGGGGGATAAAAATGAAGTAGCTCTTTGTGAGGAAGTGGCCAGTGAAATGCGCCAAAAAGCTGTTATGTTGGCCGGGAAGACCACGATCACTCAGGCCGCGGCGCTGATGAAAGTTTCCCGCCTTGTCGTGGCTAATGACGGTGGCCCACTACATATCGCGGTGGCATCAGGAGCAAGAACAGCGTCAATATTTGGCCCAGTAGATCCGCGTGTTTACGGCCCGTATCCAGCTGAAGGGCATAAGGTCATTACAGCAGATCTTCCATGTAGACCGTGTTATCGTTTTTTCAGGATGTCAGATTGCAAGCATTCAAGTTGTCTGCGGGACCTTTCCGTTGATAAAGTATATGAAACCATTCAGGAGTTATTATGAGCGTTCCGTTTATTGATTTTTCAAAACAAAATGAAATTATTAAGGCTGAAGTCGATGCCGGTTGGAAGACGGTCATTGAGAAGTCTTCGTTCATCATGGGCCCGCAAGTCAAGACGTTTGAGACGGAATTCGCGCAGTTCTGTGGTACAAAATATGCGCTGGGCGTCAATTCCGGGACAGATGCGCTTTATTTGGCGCTTGCTGCTATTGGAGTAGGGCCAGGAGATGAAGTTGTTTTACCAGCGCATACTTTCATTGCGACCGCGCTTTGTGTTTCCTACACCGGGGCTACAGTACGCCTGGCTGATATTGAAGAAGAAACATATAACATAGACCCCAAGTCTCTCGAGAAAGTGGTGACCCGTCGTACGAAAGTCATCATCCCGGTCCATTTGTATGGCCAGATGGCGCATATGGAAGAGATCAAAGCCTTCGCAGACAGAAAGAATATCGCTATTCTCGAGGACGCATGTCAGGCTCATGGTGCCCGTTATCAGGGAACGCGTAGCGGCGCTGTTGGCAAAGCCGGATGTTTCAGTTTTTATCCGACCAAGGGCTTGGGCGGTTGGGGAGATGGCGGTGCTGTTGTGACCAATGATGAGAGGGTCAAACATATGGTCGAGATGCTCCGTGATTATGGACGTTCTGACCGTTATCAGCACAAGATCAAAGGTTTTAATTCGCGTTTGGATACCATGCAGGCGGTCGTGCTTTCGGCTAAACTGAAGCATTTGGATGAGTGGAACGCGATGCGTCAGAAAGTTGCGGCGGTCTACCGTGAAGAGCTTGCCAAAATTGGTGTTGCCGCACCTCAGGAAGCCGCGAACCGCGAACATGTATACCAGACCTTTGCGATCCGTGTGAAGAACCGTGACAAGGTGATGGATGGTTTGAAGGCGCGTGGCGTCGGGAATCTGATCCATTATCCTATTCCGATCCATTTGCAGGAAGCTTATGCAGACGCTGGTTATAAGGCCGGGGATTTCCCTGTCGCAGAGAAAGTGGCATCCGATATTTTGTCACTTCCCATGTTCCCTCATATGGAAGTGGCACAGGTCAAAGAGGTTGTGCAGGCGTTAAGAGATTCGTTATAAGAGGCCAGTAGTTAACTCGAAAAGAAGACATGTTATGACGGTAAAAAGCAAAGTTCCTGTCTCGGTTGTTATCATCGCGAGAAATGAAGAAGACAATATGCATGACTGCCTAGGAAGCGCCAAAGGCTGGGCGGATGAGATCGTTGTCGTTGATGATCAATCGACGGATAAGACCGTTGAGATCACACGGCAGTACACGAGCAGTATTTATTTCCGCAAGATGGACAATGAAGGTATTCATCGCAATTGGGCCGCGGCGCAGGCAAAGAATGAATGGGTGCTGTATCTTGATGCTGATGAGCGCGTGACCCCTGAACTCCAGAAAGAGATCGATGAGCTTTTGCCAACGACAACGCATGCGGCTTTTGCTATTCCGTTCAGGACATATATTGGAACATATTGGGTCAATCATTCAGGATGGTATCCTGGTTCCAAGACCCGTTTGATCAAGAAGTCAAAGTTCAAGTATGAAGAATCTCCTGTGCATCCACGTGTCTTTATCGACGGCACATGTGGTCAGTGCAAGAAAGATATCATTCATTACGGTTATCCTGACTTGGAACATTTTCTACAAAGCCTTAACCGTCAAACAACCCTTGAAGCAAAGAAGTGGTTGGACACGGGACGCAAGATGCCGATGTTCAAAGGTTTTTGGCGGACGATCGATCGGTTCTTTCGTTCTTATATCGGCAAGGGCGGATGGCGTGGCGGTTTTATGGGATTTGTCATTGCCTTCTTCGCTTCGCTTTATCAGATCATGAGCTATGCGAAGTATTATGAAATGGTCAGGAATATAAAAGAAAACGCCGGCAAGAAATAACACGTAAGGGCGATTGGTGACCGTCAGGAAAAGTATATGAAAGTTGTTTTCTTAGATAGAGATGGCGTGATCAATAAATTCCCGGGCAATGGGCTTTATGTGACCAAAGTGGGGGATTTTCATTTTATCCCGCGTTCGCTCGAGGCACTCAAGCGTTTGACTGACGCTGGTTATTATATTTTTGTAGTTTCCAATCAGGCGGGTGTGGGGAAGGGCGTTTTTTCTCAACAAAAGCTGGATCAGATCACAGCGCACATGTTAAAGCACGTCGAGGCTAAAGGTGCCATGATCGATAAGGTTTTCTATTGCACCTGCAAATCATCGGATGCCTGTAATTGCCGTAAGCCGCGTATTGGAAATATCGTTGAGGCCCTGGAATCGATCGATCACACTATTGACGATGCCCGCAACGCTTATTTTGTGGGAGACACAGAGGGAGATGTCAAGGCCGGTCAGAATGCCGGATGCAAAACGATCTTCGCGCTTTCCGGACGGGAAGACCTGAAATATATGCAGCGTTGGGATGTTCGCCCTGATTATATCGTAAAGGATCTTTATGAAGCCACAGAACTTATCCTCAAAGAAGATACTCATCCTTCACGCGACAGCTGGAGCCGGCCACCGCAAAGCCGCTGAAGCGGTCTTTCATGGTCTTCAGGCACGCGGTGTCACTAGCGCGTCGTGTGTTGACAGCCTAGACCACACCAACCCATTCTTCCGTAAAGCCTATACTCATGGTTATGAATACATGGTCGGAAAACTGCCTAAGTTGTGGGCGGTATTCTTCGATATCACCGACCGTGCGTGGGCACAGCCTTTGTTCCAGGGGACACGCCGGATATATAACGGATCGAATACGTCACCGCTGGTGAAGTTCATTAAAGAAAATAATTTTGATGTTATTATGACCGCGCATTTCTTATCGACCGAGGTCGTTGGATATTTACGTCGTAGCGGGCAATTCAAAGGCAAGCTTGTGACGGTCGTGACGGATTATGATGTGCATAAGATCTGGCTGACACGCGGGGTGGATGAATACTGTGTAGCCACGGATTTTACAAAGAGCCGGCTGGTGGACATGGGCGTTGATGCCGGAAAGATATTTGTGACCGGCATTCCGGTGGATGAAAAATTCTGCCAACAGCGTGACAAGGCAGAGCTTCGTCGTAAGCTGGGGGTTGATCTTGCCGCGTTCACTGTTCTTTTATCGACAAGCTCTTTTGGGTTCGGGCCTATTGAAGAGTTGGCCGAGAAGTTGAAGGACGTGCAGTTATTCATTATTAGCGGGAACAATAAACAATTGAAAGAGCGCCTTGCAGCGAAGAATAATCCCAAACACAAGATCTTCGGATTTGTGGATAATATGGAAGAGTTGATGGCGGTGTCCGACGTGATGTTGACGAAACCCGGCGGGCTTTCTATTTCAGAAGCGCTGGCGAACGGGCTGCCGTTGGTGTTCTTTAGTCCTATCCCGGGTCAGGAAACGGGGAATGTCCGCGTGCTCGCGGCGAATGGCGTTGGGGACAGCGATAAGACGGTTGATGAAATGGCAACGATACTCAAAGAATATACCGCTTCGCCTGCGAAGTTGGCAGCGGCACGCGCGGCTTCACTTAAGTTGGCAAAACCGAACGCGGTGCGTGATATTATTTCTAGGTTGATATGAATCCTAAAATAGCGCATGTTATGGTGGGCCTTCCGTTGGAAGGCCCTTTTGATTATTTGATACCCGAACACATCGACGGAAAAGTGTTTGTTGGCTGTCGTGTTGTGCTTGTTTTTGCTCGTAAGAAATGTGTTGGAGTGGTGACGGGGTTAGCCGAAACGTCTTCTTTCAAGGAACTGAATGCGATCATCAAGGTGTTGGATGAGACGCCGGTGTTCAGTGAAGCGTTCATCACATTTGCAAAAGATTTCGGGTTGCGTTTTGGGTGTTCGACGGGTGAGGCTCTTCAGATGGCACTTCCCGTGTATTTGCGCACAGCACATCTTCATCGTGCAGAAACCGTTACTAAGAAGCTACCCGTACGCTCTTTGAGCCCCAAGGTTGAATTATTATTCGCTCATGGCATTTCCCGGCGATGGGATGTGATATTGGAACGTGTCCGCACGGAGATCGAACGTGGCGGGCGGGTGCTTGTCCTTGTGCCGGATGCTGCGGCACTTGAAGAAGCCTTCAAGGCATTAGCGCCGGTCGCTAAAGGAGGCGTTGGTGTTATTCTGCGCCAGGGGACCCCTAAAGAAGAATATGAAAAATGGACGCGCGCTGTTTGTGGCACGTCCCCCTTGGCACTCGGATTTATTTCCGGTGTGATGACGCCGATGTCGGGTCTTGGGTTGATCGTTGTGATCGACGAGGAGAGCCCTTTCTATAAGAATGAGCAGTCTCCTTTTTACCAGACCGGGGAGGCGGCGCTCCTGCGTTCAAGAGCGGAAAAGTGTGATGTGCTTTTTGTTTCAGGCGCCCCATCCATCGAACGCTGGGCGGATGTGAAAAGTGGCAATATAAAGCTGACTGTCTTGCCTGAAGAGCTTGCGATGGTCAGGCTGCTCGATCTTTCCAATTTCAAGATGAAGAAAGATACGTTCTTGTCGTCTGTCCTGTGTCAGGAGATCGAACGTGTGCTGGCTGACGGGAAGAAAGTATTCCTTTATATCCAGGCGGCACGCGGAGTGGCGAGCGTGATCGATGAAGTTAAGAAGCGGTTCCCGCAGAACATTGTTGCGGGCTACGACAAAGTAACAGCCACATTCCCGGAACATGCGCATATCATCGTCGGAACACAGGTGATCTTTCGTAAACGCATGAGCTTTCGTCCCGGCTTATCGGTCGTACTTGATATTGATTGGGAGCTTTACAAGAATGATCATCGTGCCGCACACATGGCGTTCATCCTGGTGCGGTATTTAAAACAGATGTCGACTAAAGCCGTGGTGCTTCAGACGAGAAATCCTGCGTCAGCGGCACTGCTTCTTCACGGCGGCAATGACCCCGAGAAATTCTATGCCTCTGAAATGTTGACGAGAAAAGACGCCCAGCTGCCCCCTTTTGGCGCCTTGGTCGCGGTCGTGGTGCGCTCGGGAGATCCACTGCTTGCAGCATCGGAAGCCGCCCGTTTATATGATACAATGGTAAAAGTTTTTGGCGACACGCTTAATGTATGGGAACCGCAGGCAGATCGTGCGGCGATCGTGCGCGGAAAATTCCGACAGCTCGTTATGGTCCAAGGCGAGGGTGTTGAATTTGTCAGCACCAGGGTGTGCGGCATCCTGCGTGCATTTCGTGCGAAGAAAGATACAGTGATAACCATGAATGTTGATCCATGAAAATAGTTTTCTTCGGCTGTGATGATTTCGCGGCCATCCATCTTGAACGTTTGATCAAGGACGGTCATTCTATTGCCGCACTGGTTACTCAGCCAGATAAGCCTAAGGGCCGCGGGATGCATGTGGCGTATTCTTCGACGAAAGAGCTGGCCTTGCAATGCCCAATTGAGGTCTTCCAGCCCGTTAATTTGAAAGATACGGACGTTTTGGCGCAATTAAAGAGTTATGATGCGGATGTGTTCGTGGTCGTGGCTTATGGCAAGTTCCTGCCCGAAGAAGTTTTGGGACTGCCAAAATATTTCTGTGTGAATGTGCATCCGTCACTCCTTCCGAAATACCGCGGGGCTGCACCCATCAATTGGGCGGTGATAAGCGGGGATACCGAGACCGGCGTTACGCTTATTAAAATGAATGCGTCCATGGACGGCGGGGATATCCTTCTGCAGGAAACGCATCCTTTGCCTGAGGCGATGACATCTCAGGAACTGCGCCTGCATCTGGCATCGGTGGGTGTGAATATGTTGTCGGAACTGTTACCCCGGATCCCGGCAGGAAAATATGAACTTCTAAAACAAAACGCTACGTGTGCGACCCGTGCACCTAAAATGCACAAAGAGCTTGGCCTTATTCACTGGGATGCTTCGGCAAAAAGCATTCATGATTTGGTCCGCGGCACTCAACCCTGGCCAGGTGCCTACACATGGATGAACGGCAATATGTTGAAGATCCTACAGGCTGAAGCGGTCGTCGCATCACATTCGGGTCTGTGCGGCGAGATCATCGAAATACATAAAGACGGGTTTCTGGTGCAGGCTAAAGACGGTGCAGTCCTGGTCAAAAGAGTCCATCCCGCATCATCAAAGCCCATGGACGCCAGGGCGTTCTTGGCGGGGCATAAACTTGTGGTGGGTACAAGGTTTGGTTAAGGGATTGTATGTAATAACGCTAGTTTCTTTTTGTTTTGATGATGTTTCTAGATGTTTCTACATGAATTCTATTGCCGAAGCCAGGTTTTTTGTTATAATCGACCAAACTTAAGGATTTCTTCCCGCATTCAAAACCCCATACGGGGCCTGACAGGGTTGTGTAATCCAGCATTAGATCCAACTTATATATTATTAACGAGGAGGAACACATGGTTAAGATCGGTATTAATGGTTTTGGTCGCATCGGCCGTCTTGTTTTCCAGGCCATTTGTGATCAGGGGCTTTTGGGTAAGGAGATCGACGTTGTTGCTGTTGTCGATATTTCGACGGATGCGGAATATTTCGCTTATCAGCTCAAGTATGATTCTGTTCATGGTCGTTTTCAGCATAAGGTTGAAGCTGTCAAGTCTGATGCGTCTCTCGCCGAGTGCGATACGCTGGTTGTCAATGGTCACAAGACCAAGTGCGTCATGGCTACCCGTAATCCGGCCGAACTTCCTTGGAAAGCGCTGGGCGTTGATTTTGTTATCGAGTCCACCGGTCTTTTCACGGAGAGCGAAAAGGCTCAGGGTCATATCACGGCTGGTGCCAAAAAAGTCATCATCTCAGCGCCTGGTAAGGGCGATGTGAAGACGCTTGTCATGGGTGTTAATGAGAATGAATATGATGCCGCGAAGCATAATATTGTTTCCAATGCATCCTGCACCACGAACTGTTTGGCTCCGCTCGTCCATGTTCTTCTTAAGGAAGGCATTGGTATCGATAAGGGTTTGATGACAACGATCCACGCTTATACAGCAACGCAGAAAACCGTTGACGGTCCTTCGAAGAAGGATTGGCGCGGCGGACGTGCAGCGGCGATCAATACGATCCCCTCGTCCACAGGTGCGGCCAAGGCGGTCGGTGAAGTTCTTCCGGCGACCAAGGGCAAGCTCACCGGGATGGCGTTTCGCGTGGCAACAGCCGACGTTTCTGTGGTTGACCTGACTTTCACGACGTCACGCGATACCTCGATCGAAGAGATCGATCAGAAGCTCAAGGAAGCCTCCAAGACGTATTTGAATGGTTACTTGGGATATACAGATGAGGAATTGGTTTCAACGGATTTTATCCATGATCCAAGATCTTCGATCTATGATTCGCTCGCTACACTTCAGAACAATCTGAAGGGCGAAAAGCGTTTCTTCAAGATCGTTTCCTGGTATGACAACGAATGGGGTTATTCCAACCGCGTTGTCGACCTCGTCAAGTTCATGGCGAAGAAAGTTTAACGTCATCCTGAGGAGGCCATTAGGCCGACGAAGGATCGCAGTAATTAAAAGAAAGCGCTCCTGGCAACAGGAGCGCTTTTTTATGATATAATTCCGCGTTATGAAAAAACTGGCCGATATATTTAAAAACAAAGAGCGCACGTTCTCTTTCGAGATCTTCCCGCCGAAGACCGAGAAGGGAATGGAGGCGCTTGAGTTAGCACTGCGGGATCTTTCCCAACTACCGTTTGATTTTGTATCCGTGACCTATGGCGCGGGTGGTTCAAGCCGGGACACGACGTCCGCTTTGGTATGCGCTATTCAACAAAGATATCATTTACCGGCGATGCATCATTTCACCTGCGTTTTGCATACAAAAGAACAGGTGCGCTCTATTCTTGATCATTTGAAAGCATCGGATGTGCGCACATTATTGGCACTTCGCGGGGATCCGCCGAAAGACAAGCCTGACTGGAAGCCTGGGCCGGAGAATTTCAAGTATAGCTCGGAGCTGGTCGCATTTATCCGCAACGAGTATGGTGATCATTTTTCTATCGGTGTAGCTGGTTTTCCTGAAGGGCATCCGTTGGCAAAAGACAACGCATTTGACGCGGATATCCTCAAGAAAAAGATCGACGCCGGCGGGGATTTTGTGATGACCCAGCTCTTTTTTGATAATGCGCTTTATTTCGATTATGTTAAACGTCTTCGTGCGTTAGGCGTTACGGCGCGCATTATCCCAGGCATCTTGCCGATCACGAACTACGAAGGTGCGGTAAATTTCTGCAAAGGTTGCGGGGCGTCGGTCCCCCAGCAGATCCATGATATTTTTTCGCCGATCGCAGATAATAAAGAAAAGACCTTGGAGGCGGGAACACGTTTTGCTATACAGCAATGCCGTGAACTTCTTGCTGGCGGTGCACCGGGCATCCATTTTTATACACTAAATAAGACGGAACCAGTAAGGACGATCCTGAAAAGCTTATGAAGTTATCGATCATCATCCCGGCGTATAACGAAGAAAATACTATTTTGGATATCATTCATGCCGTGCGCGCTGTTGGGCTCCCCTCAGGGATCGAGAAAGAGATCCTGGTTATTAATGACGGTTCAAAAGACAGGACAGCGGATGTGCTGAAAGAAGTGGCAACGCATACGGATGTGAAGGTGTTCCATCAGCATTTGAATCAGGGAAAGACGGAGGCGATCCGTCGTGGTATAAAAGAGGCGACAGGCGATCTGATCCTTATTCAGGATGCGGATCTGGAGTATAGTCCGGGCGAGTACCCGGGTTTATTGAAACCACTCTTGGATAATAAAGCAGATGCTGTTTACGGGTCGCGTTTCCTAGGGAAGATCGAGGATATGAAGTTTATCAATCGTTTTGCGAACCGATTTTCCAATGTTTGTTTTAATTTGTTGTTCGGCGTGCATTTGACGGATATTAACACCTGCCTTAAGCTTTTTCGCGCCAAAGATATTAAGGCGTTGACGATCCGTTCCAATCATTTTGCTTTTGAGACCGAGGTCAGCGCTAAGTTTATCAAGAAAGGCCTTTCGATTTTTGAGGTCCCCATCAACTACCAAGCCCGCACACAAGCCCAGGGCAAGAAGATAGATTGGCCTAAAGCCCTTGATATGTATTGGGCGATGATCGTTTATCGTATTCGGGATTAATTGTCAGAGTTGGATCTTTTATTAAGGAGCAGATCATCTATGTTGAAGAAAACAATATTTCAGCAATTTGCTTTCTGGGCTAGGAATGCACGTTCTGGAGAGATGTTTGATGTGATGACCCGCTTTTGTCAGGGACGGGTGCTTGATATTGGTGGGCGTGACTTCTATGATCTTGCGAAAGAGAAGGGTTTTCGGCATGATGAGTGGGTTACGGTGGAATATTCGAATGAACACGTGATCAAACCCAGCGATCCCAGATGTCAAGTGGTCCTGGCGGATGGATGTCGACTCGGATTTAAGAGCAATAGTTTTGATACAGTGCTAAATATTCAGGTGTTGGAGCATGTTTTTGAGCCGATCAAGATGTTTCAGGAGATCGCACGTGTCTTAAAGCCGGGCGGATACGCGATCATTTTAGTGCCACAGACAGGCATCCTTCATGAATTACCTTACCATTATTATAATTTCACAAAATTCTGGCTTGAAAGAGTTGCCAGAGAAACACGTATGGAGATTGTTCTTTTGAAGCCCATGGGCGGCGTCTTTTCTACGATGGCGTCTCATATGGTTTATTTCTTTTTTCAAGTCGCGAGGGCTAAGGGTTATACGCCGCCGGAATATAAAAGAGGCCTGCTTTTCTTTTTGTTACTACCTCTGATGGTGATCTATACGATCATCCATATTCCTCTTTGTTTATTTCTAAGTCTGGGAGATCTCGCGGAAGGCGCTAATAATCATTTGATGGTTGTTCGAAAGCCAGAATAAAGAAAATGTGACAATATGGGAAGAGGCGATTCAAAAAGAGCCAGTTTCTCCATTTCCCTTGACTTTTTATCCGCATCTTTTATAATTGTTCAGCAAATGAACAGTTAATGCCTTTGAGCCTAAACCCTTTCTATTTGAATGAGTTCTGATCATTATGGATGAACGCGAGTTTGAACTGATCAATATCATTGGCGCGGACCTGGGAGCGAACCAACGCGACCTTTCTCGTCAGATGAACCTTTCTTTGGGTCTTACCAATATGCTCGTTGGCCGCCTTATAACCAAGGGCTATATCCGCATTCAACAGCTTAATAAGAAAAAAGTCGAATATATACTGACCCCAAAAGGTTTTTCCGAGAAGATGCAGAAGTCTGTCAAATATACCCTTAAGACCATTGATTCGATCGGCCTGATCAAGCGGCGTCTGGCAGATATATTGTCCGAGGCTTGGAAGGCGGGGGATCGTAAATTTTATATCCTTGGTGCGTCTGACCTGTCGGGGATCATCGAGATCGTACTTAAAGAAAGATTCAAAACAGGATATGAGATCGTTCATACAGATGTGATAACGTCGACCATGACCGATGGGATCGTGCTTATTTGTCGTGAACAGGTAGTGATTGATATTCCTGGTGTTAAGACCCTGGACCTGATCCATGAGCTGTCCAAAGACAAGGCGGTGGCGCATGGGTAATAAACGTATTCTTGTGACAGGCGGGGCGGGGGATATCGGGTCGCATATGGTGAGACTGCTTTTGGAGGCGGGCCATACGCCGGTTATCTTTGATAATTTATCGACGGGGCATCGGGAGTTTATCCCTAAGGGTGTTCTTTTTGTTCGGGGGGATCTGCGTAAGCCTTTGGATATCCGTAAGGCTTTTAAGAAATATAAGATCGATGCGGTCATTCATTTTGCGGCGCTGATCGTTGTTCCGGAGTCTGTTGCCCAGCCTTTGAAATATTACGAGAATAATGTCACAGGTTCCCTGAACCTTTTTCAGGAAATGATCCGTGCAGGCGTAAATAAAGTTGTCTTTTCGTCGTCTGCGTGTGTTTATGGCCAGCCTTTGAAGACGCCTATCAAGGAAGAAGAGCCTCTTAAGGTCACCAATCCTTACGGTGCGACGAAAGTGATGGTCGAACAGATCCTTGGCGATCTTGCGGCGGCAGGGAAGATGGATTATGTGGCGCTGCGGTATTTTAATGTGGCCGGTGCTCATCCGTCGGGTGAGATCGGCATCAAAATGGATAAACCCACGCATTTGATCCCGAATGTCATGAAGGCGGCGTTGGGGAAGGTCAAACAGTTGCAGGTGTTTGGCGATGACTATCCGACGAAAGATGGTTCAGGGGTGCGGGATTATGTACATGTGCTTGATCTGTGTGATGCGCATCTGTTGGCATTAAAACTTCTTTTTAAAGAGAAGGTTTGCCGTCAGATGATCAATGTCGGCAATGGGAAAGGCTTTTCGGTGTTGGATGTGATCCGTACAGCCGAAAAAGTGACAGGGCAGAAAGTCCCTTACAAGATGAGCCCCCGCCGTGCGGGGGATTGTGGATGCGTGGTGGCGTCTTTTGCGAAGGCAAAGAGGATGCTGGGGTGGACGCCGAAGCGGGATCTTAAGGATATTTTAGAGTCTGCTTGGGTATGGCAACGCGCTCAGTAAGAGGTACGAAGTTTTTATTATTTTTCTAGGGAAGTTCTCATGGAACGAATAACGGCTTTAGCAAAGATCAGGTATTTCTTTTATTTAATGGTATCTACGCCTCATTGGGGGTGGATCCTTGTCTTGCAATTTGTAAGTGGGTTTGCCAGTACATTAGGGCTCCCTCTTTTGATGCCGGTTTTGGATATGCTTTCAGGCAATGAAGTAAGTGTACAGTCGGCAAAATATCTTAAATTGGTAATGCCGATTTTTGATTTTCTTGGTATTGAAGTAACATTTACGTCAATGCTTCTTTTGGCGGCTTGTTTGATACTCGGCGGGCAGTTGTTTGTCAATGGAGCATCGTTGTTGGTGGCGGTTGTTCGTGAAGGAATGACACGCATGTATCGTGAAAAATTGCTTCATTTGTATGGTTCGGCCCAGTGGTTGTGGCTGACACAGCATAATTCCGGAGGTATGTTTGATGCGGTTGTGCGTGAAGCGGAGATCGCCTCTGAAGCGCATATGAATGCTCAGCGGGTGTTTATTAATTTGTTTCAGGTGTTTTTGCTGCTTTTTATTTCAGCGCGCATTTCATGGCAGATCACGGCATTAGCTGTTGGGCTTTATGTTGTTATAGGGGTGCTTAACATTATTAACGCAGGTTTTATAAATCGTCTTTCGGGTGTCCTGAATAAGAAGTTCAAGGATTTCTCCAGTGATATGATGTCATTTCAACATAATAAGAAATTTATCAAAGTGGCTCTTTTAAGTGAGCGGTTCTCGGATGCTTTCTCGGTGTTGATCACAACGATTACAGGGCTTCGCAAACGTCAGATGGCTCTTTTTGAGTGGCAGCGCGCATGGACCGTGATGTCGACGTCGTTATTGCTTATTTTACTCATTTATTTTCATAAGCAGTTTTCGCTCAATAATTCTACGCTCATGTTGATCCTTTTTATTTTCATGCGCTTGGCGCCTCAGTTTGCGGCATGTTCGGATCTTTACGCTAGTCTGGATATGAGTATTCCGATGAATAAATCTTTAAAAGAGCATATAGCTTCACTGGAAGATCATCAGGAAGAGCAAGGTGATAAAGTATTTACATTAGGCGATCATATCCGTCTTGAGAATGTTGATTTTGGTTATCATGCAGATCAGTTGATATTAAAAGATCTTTCGTGTGTTATTCCCGCACACCAAGTGGTGGCTTTTGTGGGTGGGTCAGGAAGCGGTAAGACCACGGTTTTGGATATTGTGTTGGGCCTTCTTCCTGTAAAGAAAGGAAAGATGTGGTATGGCAATATTGAGTCTAAAGAACTTGATTATGTCTCTTTTCGTCAGCACATTGCTTTTGTAGGTCAACGGCCGTCATTGTTGGAAGGGACGATCAGGGAGAATTTGTTAGTTTCACGTCCTGATGCAAGCGAAGAGGATGTGTGGGCGGTGTTGCGGAAGGTCAATTTGGATGATTTTGTTCGGACTGTGCCCGAAGGTTTGGCAACGCTAGTCGGAGAGAATGGCATGCGTCTTTCCGGTGGGCAGCGACAGAAGATCGCGATCGCAAGGTGCTTATTGGCAAATCCAAAGATCTTGATCTTGGATGAGGCGACCAGTGAATTGGATTCAGAGTCAGAAGCGGTTATTCAAAAAACATTCCAGGATATGCGCGCATCGATGACGACGCTCATGGTTGCGCATCGTTTGGCATCAGTACGCAGTGCGGACGTGATCAATGTGATGCAGGATGGCCGTATTGTAGAAAGCGGATCCTATGATGCGCTTATGGCAAAAAGGGGCGCATTTTATAATTTTGTGGCCTTACAACAAGCTTAAGTTAATGATGAAATGAAGGAGAGTGGGGTTTATGTTGAATAATAAAACAATACTTGTTACAGGCGGCACGGGATCTTTCGGGCACAAATTTGTTGAAACAGTGCTTAAGGATTTTAAGCCGGCAAAATTGATCATTTTCAGCCGGGATGAGTATAAGCAGTATGAAATGGCGAAACTGTTCCCTGAAAGTAAATATCCATGTATCCGTTATTTTATCGGTGATGTGCGTGATAAAGCACGGTTACAGCGTGCTTTTGCAGGTGTGGATTATGTGGTGCACGCGGCGGCTTTAAAACAGGTGCCGGCCCTTGAATATAACCCTACCGAAGCGATCAAAACAAATGTCGATGGGGCTAATAATATCATTGATGCGGCGATCGATGCGGGCGTCAGGCGGGTGGTGGCTTTATCAACAGATAAGGCAGTTAATCCAGCAAATCTTTATGGAGCTACAAAGCTTGTGGCAGAAAAATGTTTTATTGCCGCAAATGCCTACGGCGGCGGTCGCGTCAAGTTTTCGGCAGTGCGTTATGGCAATGTGGTGGGCTCTCGCGGGAGTGTTATCCCGTTTTTTATGGACCTAAAGAAGCAGGGTTGTAAAGAATACCCTATTACTGATGAACGGATGACCCGTTTTTGGATCACGCTTGATCAGGGTGTGGCATTGGTCCTTAAGGCATTGGATGAATCGGTCGGGGGGGAGATCTTTATTCCCAAGATCCCTTCGATGCGCGTGGTTGATCTGGCGCAAGCACTGGAGCCGGGTTGCAGATTGAAGAATATAGGTATTCGTCCTGGTGAAAAGATCCATGAGTCGCTTATTTCAGAAGACGAAGCGCGCAAGGCGTTGGAATATGATAGTCATTTTATTGTATTGCCTCAATTCATGAGTGCGGAGGAGATCGTCGAGAAGTTTAAAGGCGGGAAGTCTCTGGCTGATGGATTTATGTACCGTAGCGATATGAATACAGAATGGCTAGATGTGGCGCAGTTAAAGACCATGGTTCAGACATGGAAGATGGATGCTTAAAATGAAAGCATCCAAACTTGCATTGGGGACAGTTCAGTTTGGTTTGGATTATGGTATTAACAATCAAAGAGGAAAAATACCACAATCGGAAGTTTTTGATGTTTTGAGCCTTGCCTGGGGTGCGGGTATTGATACGTTGGATACTTCTGCAGGATATGGTGATAGTGAACAAGTGATCGGTGCTTATGTTAAAGGTCATGATGAGAATTTCAATGTAGTATCAAAGTTTTCCATGAAAGATGCTCAGTATGTTCATCAGGTGTTAACACAATCATTGATGCAGACGGGTTTTAATTTTTTTTATGGATATTTGTTTCATTGTTTTGAAGATTTTAAAAAGAATCCACAAACGTGGGATGAGTTAAAGTCACTTCAAGATGCGGGCAAGATTAGAAAGATTGGTTTTTCTTTGTATTTAGAAGAAGAGCTTGAGTATGTGTTAGAAGAGAAGTTGAAAATAGATCTTGTGCAAGTGCCGTATAGTGTTTTTGATCGCAGATTTGAGAAATATTTTCGTTCATTACATGAAGCCGGTGTTGAAATACATACGCGTTCGTCTTTCTTGCAAGGACTGGTATTCAAGAAGCCCGAGGAATTGGATCAGTATTTTGAAAAGATAAAGAGCAAGATCGGTCAATTGCATCAATTGGCGAAGATCAACAATGTTACGGTTGCAGAATTGTGCTTACAATTTGTTTTATCAATGCCGTTCATTGATAAAGTGCTCGTGGGTGTTGATAATTTAAGTCATTTGCAGGAGATGCTTGCTATTAGGGAGGCTAGCCCTTTAGGGACAGCCGTGATGGAGCAGTTGATGGGGTTAGAAGAAGTGGATCAAAAGATCATTCTTCCTTTTAATTGGAAAATAACATGAAGATCGGCGCTATTATTCAGGCAAGAACCGGGGCGAGTAGATTGCCGGGAAAAGTTTTCTTGGATCTTTCAGGAAAGACGGTTTTGGAGCGCGTGGTTGAACGGGTAAGTTTTTCCCAGCTGGTTGAAGGTGTTATTGTTGCCACTACGTTGAATAAAGCAGATGATGCTATTGAAGATCTTTGTTTGAAAATGGGGATTAGTTTTTTTCGTGGTTCTGAAAATGATGTGCTGGACAGATTTTACAAGACGGCGCAGCAATATAAGATTGAACATATTGTGAGAATAACGGCTGATTGTCCTTTGATGGATCCGTCAGTTATTGATGATGTGATCGAATTATATTTCAAAAAGCAGGCAGATTATGCTTCTAATACGATTGAAGAAACGTATCCCGACGGAGAAGACGTAGAAGTATTTACGGCGCAAGCGCTTGCGGAAGCGTGGAAAGATGCT
>DYQZ01000036.1 GCA_020719005.1 Candidatus Omnitrophus sp. | reverse complement strand
GGAGAGCGCCTCGTTCGCAATGAGGAGGTCGTGGGTTCGATCCCCATCCGATCCATAAATTTTAAAGACCTTTTACCGTTTCTGGAAAAGGTCTTTTCTTTATCACCTTGTGAATGCTCGAACATATATGAAACAGATCAAAAATTTCCTTTCCCGTATCATTCAAGAAGACTCTGTTATTGCCCTGTTCATCCTCGGCCTTTTTCTTCTAACGAACCGCTACATTTACGGTTGGGATGACCAGCACCTTGAGATCACGCTCCTGAAACATCTGATCGATCCGACACTTTACGCCGGCGACTACTATGTCGAAAGCCTTTCCAGGAATTTCTCAAGCTACCTTTACCCCATTCTTTCAAAGACCCTCTCCGTTGAAATGATCCCGATGGCTTACATGATCCTCTACGGCGTGGTGCGCTTCTTCATGTTCTTCTGGCTTTATAAACTTTGGAAGCATGTATCCGGCGGAAACCGCCTGGCTGCTTTCACCGCGACCGTGTCCATGTTCCTTCTCATGCGCACGGAAGAATTCATCTACCGCACGTTCTCACACCAGGAATTTTCACTCGCGATCATTGTTGCAGGCTTTTATTTCTTTTATAAAGACCGCCTTCTTCTGACCGCGCTTCTCTTCGGCATTGCGGCCAACTTTCATGCGCTTTCAGCCCTTTTTCCCATGATGTATCTAGGCGTTTTTGCTTTCTTTTGCATTAAAGATAATTACAAAACATTCTTTAAGACCTCCGGCATTTTTATCCTGTGCGCGCTCCCTTTTCTTATGTGGCATTTGCCGCACGCTCTCTCAAACCAGGACCTAAAGCCCTCATCAGCCGAATGGATACCTCTTTATTTCAAGTCGTGCCCTCAGTGTTTTCCTTTTTATAAGACACCTGTCAATGAAGTGCTTTCAAATCCGTTCGTTCTCTTCGAAAGAATGTATACGTATCTGTTCATGATCGCGCTCTACGCGGCTCACTGCATCTTTAACGAGGATTTCAGGCGTAATGCCAAGAACCATGTGATCTTTTGGGTAAGCTCTTTTCTCGTCGTGCTTTGCTTTATCGCTTCATACGTTCATCCCAACAAGTTCATCCTTGATCTTAACCTTCTAAGGACAACCCAGAATGTCATTCTTATCCTCGGGGGGTATACCGCTATTTATGCTGTCAAGAAAGTTAAAGAAGGGCCGATCCTTATCGCTTTTTTAAGCGGGCTCATTTTCATCCTGATCACCTGGCTTGACAGCTTAACCAATATCAAAAACAATTTTCTTTATGCTTGGTGGGTGGTCGGGAGCCTTTTCCCTTTACTGGCGTTTGCTTTTTATTACCGCAATGCCCCCTGGATCAAAAAAGTCTATAAATTCTTTATCATCCTCCCTCTTCTCTTGACGGTAATTCACTACGGCAGCATCCACTATCGTTTTGTTCAGGCCTGGACCAAAGGCGGCGGCTTTTGGCAGCTTCAGCGCAACTGGGAAGACATGCAGTATTTTGTAAAGAAGAACACGCCTAAAGATGCCATGATCTTCACGCCCTATAACATGGAAATGGGCGGCTTCCGCATCCACTCTGACCGCAAAGTCGTCGTCTGTTACCGCGATTGCGGGATCATTGGTTTTGATTTTAAAGCCACACAGGAATGGCAGCGGCGCATCAAGGATGTGGAAGAATTCAAGGTCTTTGCGACAGGGAATATTCTTCCGTCCTTAATGAACGCGATCCAGAAATATCATGCCGACCATATTGTCTTCATGAATTACAATGCCCCTAAAATTGATGTTCCTTTCTTAAAGAAACTTTATTCGAATGAAGTTTTCACGCTTTACAAAGTGATCCAATAACACTTTTTTCATCACTTAAGCGTCACCACAACGGAAAGCATGTCTTCCATGAACAAGCCAGAACTCCTACTCCCCGCCGGGGATATTGAAAAGATGAAATTCGCCCTGGCTTTCGGTGCGGATGCAGTCTATCTGGGTATCCCACGATTTTCACTGCGCGCGCGGGAGAACGGGTTCAAAGACCTTCTGGATATCGCCCAGGCCATTGACTACGCCCATAGTCTCGGGAAGAAAGCCTACGTCACGGCCAATATTTTTGCGCATAATCTGAAGGTCAGGTCTTTTGTCAAATACACCGAGGAGATCTTATCTGTCTGCCGGCCTGATGCCTGGATCATCTCCGACCCTGGCCTTGTTATGCTCATGCGTGAACATTTTCCCTCGGAAGTCATCCATATCTCCGTCCAATCGAATGTAATGAACTATGCCAGCGCCTTATTCTGGAAAAAAACGGGTGCTAAACGCATCATCCTTTCCCGTGAGATCACGATCAGTGAAATGAAAGAGATCCATGAAGGCTGTCCTGACCTTGAACTGGAGTCTTTTGTTCACGGCTCGATGTGCATGGCTTATTCGGGACGCTGTCTTATTTCAAACTACCTTGCGCATCGCGATTCAAACCAGGGGCTTTGCACCAATTCATGCCGCTGGCAATACAAAGTGCTTACAACGCCTTCTGTGCCTTCGATAAAAACACCTTACGGGGGTGATGACTACACGCCGATCACACAAGAGCTTTACCTTCAGGAGGCCTTAAGAAAAGACGAACTTCTTCCCATCGAGGAAGACGAGAACGGCACATACCTCATGAACGCCAAGGACCTGTGTGCGATCCGTTATTTGAATGAACTCTCCGAAGCAGGGATACATGCTTTTAAAGTGGAAGGCCGCTCCAAGACGCTTTATTACGTGAGCATGATCGCCCGTGCTTACCGTCGGGCCATTGATGACCTTTATGCCGGCCGCCCGTTCAATGAAGATCACATGCAGGAAATATTATCTACGTCCACACGCGGGTTCAATGAAGGTTTTTTGCATGGAGACCCGGGCAAGAATGCACAGGAATTCGATAAAAGCACATCCGAAAGCGGCACGTTCCGTTTTACAGGAATTGTCAGGGGCTATGATACTGCTGAAAAATTATTGAAGATCGAAGTACGTAATCCCATCCGGACAGGACAACCCTATGAACTCTGTACACCTGATAAGAACATCACGCTGATCGTCGAGAAGATCTATAACGACAAGAAACAACCCGTGGACGCAATCCACGGCGGCCTTCATTTCTGCCACATCCCCTACCCTGAAGATCCGGGAGCTTTTGCTTTACTGCGGGAAAAATTATAGATCTAAAGTCTTCTTAATAAACCTCCCCCTCCTAAGACCAGAAATTGACAATCATCCGTAAGGCATCGCGGTGCATCTGAGTTCTTAATTACCAAAGTATATTCGGGTAAATACTTCTTAAAAAGAAGAGGATAAATCTCATCCCCCATATTCCCATAACCCGACGCCCCAACTATATTAATAGACATTTTCTTTCCCCATAAGAAAGATAACCGGAATACACACTATTTCTAATTCAACACTTATCGTAGGTCAGTTCTTAGAATTATTAAACATTGAATAAAGCAAACCTACTCAACTACCTGGCAAGAAGCTCTTTGGCTTTTGCGAAAACTTCATCGACGGTGATGGAATCGAGTTTTCCTGAGATGATATTGCTATGCCGATCGAGGACGAGCTCCTCCCCCGGATGATTCTTGATAAGATAGGAACTCTTCCCAAGAGGTTTCCACCTTTCAGGATTAATGCCTGGCTGGGTGCGCATGAAAAGTGTAATAAGAGGAGTGCCAACAGCCGCGGCGATATGAGCAGGGCCTGAATCATTGGAGATCACAAGCCTTGAACGGCTAAAAAGACTTATCAGTTGTGCCATTGAGACCTGACCTGTCAAGTCCAGGAGCTGTTCATGAAAATGATCAATGATATCCACAGCGATCCCCCGGGCACTGCGGGCTCCAACAATAACAACCCTGACCCCCAACTCCAACGTCAAACGCTCGGCAAGACGGGCAAAAGACTGCGGAGGCCATCTGCGCGTCGGACAACTTGCATCAGGATGAAGAACGACCACCGGACGCAAATGAAGTGAATATCTGTCCCAAAGATCATTTGTCCATTCTTCCGCTGTCCGGTCAACGGGCAGTTCCAATGAAAGATCATTCGAATGAATACCGATCTTTTTTAACAGATCCAAACAATATTCAACTTCATGCTTCTCACCCAAAGAACGATGATCTTTCACAGGTTTTGTTAACAAAAAACCGCATTTGTCGTTCTTATATCCTAGGCGCTCGGGGATCCCGGCAATCGTGCAAAGAATATTGGTCCAGTATTTTGTATGATAAACGACCGCAAGATCAAACCTGCGCCGGTAAAGATCTATCACAAGCCTGAGATACCCGCCGACCCCGACATATTGATCGAGAGAAAGAACTTCATCAACAAAAGGCAGGCCCAACACAAGCTCACGTGTGCCAGCCGCAACAAGGACCGTTAGCTTTGCCGACGGGAAAGCCTTCTTAAGCGCCCGCAACGAGGGAATGGTTAACACCACGTCACCGATCTTATCTGTCCTGACCGCAAGGATATGACGATACATGCTCATCGCTTCAAGACCTCATCCAATTCATGAATGACCTTCTCAGTGACAGCCCCTGGATCTTCTATATTAAAACGCACCACGCGGCTTTCTTTGCTCCATGGTCCATAAAAGAATGGATCTGTCGGCCCGAACAAAGTCACCGTTGGGATATTATAATATGAACACAAATGCATGACGCCGCTGTCATTAACAACCGCGGCTTTGCAACGGTCCACCACACACGCAAGCTCTGTGAGAGATGTCATGGCACACAAGTTAAACACCCCACTTGGCACCTCTTTCAGGACCCGTGTGATCACGGCTTTATCTTTGAGATCCCCCACCACAACAACTTTCTGACCGCGTTCTTTAACAAGAAAAGTGATCACCTTTAAAAAACCTTCTTCGGACCAACGCTTTCTATGATCTGCCGCACCCGGCGCTATAAGGACCAGATCCGTCATCCCCATAAGCAAATGACGCGCTGTCCCTTGATCCGCCTTTGAAGGTGTGATCGCATAACGATGATGAACTGTCGGCAAAGCACCAACAATAGACTTCAAGCGCTCCAGATGTTTTTCCTTCATATGGACCTTTGCACGTCCAAAAACAGGCCATGTCCTGTGACGAGCTTTTATCAAGAATGGCAAAAAAGAATTCCTTAGATCAACGATGAGATCGAACGAATGCACGCGAAGTTTTTGGAGCCATTGCCATTGTTCAGGCCATGAAGCATGTTTGTTATAGATAATAAGTTCATCCACATGCGGATTGCCCTCAAAGAAAGATCTTCCCTTAGGGCCGACCACAACAGATATCCTGGCTGAAGGGAACATCTCACAAAGCGCGTCAAATACAGGGAATGTTAGAACAATATCGCCAACATTCGACAATGAAATAAAAAGAATGCGATCGATCTTTTTGTTTTTAAAGGACGTGAAGAACATCTTCCACCGTGATCACTTTCATACATTGATTGTCTTTGCATTCTAGGTAATAACAGGGAGCCCTGTTGCACTTTACATCTTTCTGCAGAAGGACCCCTTCTTTTTGTCCTCGAGGCCCTGTTATTTCCGGGCGTGTTGGTCCAAAAAGAGCAACCGTTCTGACACCTAATGCGGCCGCCAAATGAAGGGGCCCGGTATCAGCTGTAACAAGCGTATCTATGCAAGAAAAAAGGCCGGCAAGGCAGGTGATGCCCGTATCTCCCGCCGTGATCATAAGGTCATCACCAATGACAGAGAGCTCTTTGATCTTCTTCACACGCTGAAGGTCTTTAGGTGCCCCGGGAAGAATGACCTTCCCCAATTTGCGCGCATAGATCTCCTTGATCAGATCCACAAAACGCTCCACAGGCCATTGCTTCAGGTCCCAGTTCCCGCCGGTATTAATGGCAATAAGACGGTCCTCACTCTTAACGCCCATGCTAAGAAGCCTGGCGCGCCACCCCCGGATAACATCTTCACTGGCAGACAAACGGCAGGAACGATCGCTCACGGGAACGCCATACGATTCGATCACCCGTAAATAAGCATCAGAACGGTGAACCTCCTGCATGCCTTTGGCAGGAACCTGATGCGTCAACAGCCAACGCCATCCGTCGGCGGCATACCCAACACGTACAGGAATGCCGGCCAGCATCACGATCAATGTCCTCGATAAAGACTTGCGTAAAATAAACGCCGCATCAAATTTTCCACGGACAAGACGCCGTATCAATGAAAGTTTAGCGATCAACGGACGATCGGCTCCATCCTCATCATAAACAATGGTCTCATCAATTGCTGTGCACATGGAAAGCACATCCGCCACTCTTGGTACACACAAACACGTGATCCGTGCATCGGGATATTGCTTCTTTAACGCAAAAAATACCGGGGTCGAAAAAACAGCATCCCCCAGCCAGTTCACAGAAACGACCATGATCTTTCTCATCAGACCACCTCTTTATAGACGTTAATCGTAAGCTCTGCCATCTTTTCCGCCGAGAAAGAATGGATGATCCCGTCTCTCGCCTTCGCACCCACCATGCGCGCGGCATCAGGTGTAGAAAGAACATCCACGATCGCCTCCGCTAAAGCAGATGGGTCTTTAGGAGGAACAAGCCATCCTGTTTCTTTATCTTTTACAATATCAAGAACCCCGCCGACCGCAGACGCCACCACAGGAAGCGCCATCGCCTGAGCTTCCATCAGCGAAAGGCCAAGCCCTTCTGACAAGGATGAAAGAACGAATACATCAAAGACCGGCAGGACATCAACTGTCTTATTAACAACCGGACGAAAAAGAACACTTTCTGATAATCCCAAACGCGAAACCTGTTCTTTAAGCGTGGCCTCCATAGGCCCTTCACCGACGATAAAACACTTCACTCTCGGGAACCGTGAAAGAACTTTTGGCATCGCATCAATAAGATAATTCAAACCCTTTACATCTGACAAACGCGCCACCACACCCAAAACAGGTTCATCATTCACTCCCCATGCCTGACGAAGCTCAGTCCGCCGAGCTTCTGATACAGGCTTGAACACATCCAGGTCAATACCATTATTCACAAAACGTATTTTATCGGGAGTGACATGATGGTCATTACGAAGATGGTCGTGAACAGGTTTACTGACAGCAATAACACGCCCCCCCCATAAAGGCAACACACGACGCCCAGCGTGAGGCTTAAAATAACCGTGGCATGTTGTTACATAAGGAACGCCTGTCAAACGCGACGCGCATGCCGCAAGCATTTGTGTTGCACGCGTATTAGCATGCATAACACTGATATTTTCACGACGGATCAGCTTCGCTAATGACGGAATATTCAACAAAAGACCTGGATGGACCTCACACTTGAAACGCACGTTCATCGTAACGTGACGTATGCCAAGTTTCTCTGCCGTGCTTTCCAGATCCCCGCCGGACGACACCCAAACAACAGAATGCCCCTGGCGGATCAATTGAGAGACCAGCGTCATCACATAAGTGGTGATGCCCCCTGCATTAAGATGAGCCGTCAAATAAAGGATCGTCATTAAGAACCTTTTTTAGGCAGATATTCTTTGATGATCTGATGGACTTCCGCCGGATTAATAGCAAACATGCATTTGTGCGTCTTACATTCCGTTTTATAACACGGCATGCATTCAAAGGACTTGACCAAAACGTTCATCTCATCTGCCGGTGGCAAATGTCGTCCTGGCGCTGTCGGACCGAACAAGGCAATAACAGGGACTTTCATGGCAGCCGCTACATGAAGCGGTGCCGAATCAGGTGTAACATACACTTTACAAAAACTGATGAGCGCGGCCAACTGAAGGATATTCGTCTTGCCAACAAGTATGGTCGGTTTTGACTTCGCCTGCGTCAACAGCTCGCGTACAAAGGCCTGATCTTTCTCCATCCCCGTGATCACCACACGCACGCCGTCGGCGGCCAGAATATCGCACAATTTTGCAAGGGACGGGATAGGCCAATTTTTTGTCGACCAGCGTTCAGATGCCGCAATATTGATCCCGACCACATCATGTGTCGTTTCATCGATCCATTCGCTATGAAGAAGTTCCTTAGCATATTCAAAATCATCTTTCCTCGGCCAGAATTCGATCCTGACCCCATCATGATAGGGTATCCCTAACTGCTCAAGGACGCGGAACTGATGTTTGACCGGAGAAATCCAAGGCTGATCATCCAAGATGCCGTTCGTTAATAAGAACCCCATCTTCTTGTTGTTATATCCATAACTCGCCCGAGGAAAACAACACCACCCCATCAGATGACTTCGTGTATTATTCTGAAGATCGATGACCTTATCAAAACGATACCGGCGAAGTTTAAGGAGAATGCGCCAAAACCCCATGATCCCTTTATGTTTTTTCTTTTTGTCATACACGATCACATCATCAACATATGGGCACCCTTGAAGAAGACTCAATCCCTCACGCCCGACCATACAACAGATCCTAGCTTTAGAAAATCTTTCACGAAGTGCCTTTAGGGCCGCCCCGATCAAAATAATATCACCGACAGCACTCAATTTGATCACCAGGATATTACTGGAAGCGCGCACTTCATCATAAACCTCGATCGTCCTCTCAGCCATGACGCCCAGGGTATATTTCTCCTCGACACGGCGCCTGGCCTCCAGGATCATCTCATCCGCGAGCTTAGGCTCACTCATCAAACGCAATACCGCTCCTGCGATCCCGTCAGGATCTTTCGGGAGCACCAAAAGCCCTGTCTTTTCATGTTCTACAATATCAACAACACCGCCGACCTTGGTCGCAATGACCGGAACCCCTACCGCCTGAGCCTCAATGAGCACACGACCAAAAGCTTCCTGAGTGACCGTTGAAAGCACAACAGCATCAGACTCACTGAGCATATTCGGGATATCTGAACGATTTCCAAGAAATTCAACTTTGTCCGCTATCCCTAAACGTTTCACCAACAACAATAAACTTTCTTTATAAGCCGCTTTGTTCGGCGGCGCATCTCCGACAATACGTACCCGCACGAAAGACTTCTGCCTCAACACTTTTGCCATACCCTTTAAGAAATACGTATGACCCTTAAGCGGTGTGATACGGCCGATCATGGTCACCGTAAAAGAAGAACGCCCAACCTCCCGCTGACGAAAAATAAACTTGTCAAGATCAACACTCCTCGGTATAAGGCGAACATTCTCCGGACGGACCCCAAAATCCTCGATCATGTGCCGTCCAATGACCTCGCTGATCACAATAACGCGCTTCCCCCACCCCATGCTGTGACTGAAAATATTCTCCGAATAATAACCATGGCATGTTGTCACAAACTCAGCATCCGTCTTGCGGAACGCCGCATACGCGATCCAGGCCGGCACGCGCGAACGGGCATGCACCACATCAACCTTTTCGGCACGAATGATCTTTTCAAGTTCTTTTGCACAATAAAAAGCAGTAAAAAAATTCTTCTGGTGCACCGGGAGCTGATAATGCTTCGACCCTTGGGCCGTTAATTGCTCCACCAAAGCGCCTCCATTGGAAACAACAATGGACTCATGCCCGTGCTCGACCAGATACCGCGCAAGATCGACCGTGCCACGCTCAACCCCGCCGACATTTAACTCAGGAAGTATTTGAAGAACCTTCATTGAACGATCTTTCTTAATGCTTGCTTGATTGTCTCACTATCATTTAAGACCCGCGTCTTAACATCCCCTCGCAATATTTTTCCCGCGTTGTCTGCTAGATCCTCTGAGAACGAACTCACCAGAAAACCAGCCTCAGCAAGACCTTTCACAAAACGGGTATATTTATTTTCAGCACACGTTTGATCATCGCCCTCGATCCCGAACACCAATGTCGGCTTCCCCGAACTTGCCGCTTCCGAGACCATCGAAACACTCTCACCTGAAACAACGACTAAGCCCGACAACCCTAGAATGCCTCCTACTGCCTCAGGAACATTGTTCTTTCCCGCCAGAATAAGTAGCCCTGTATGATCAAAACTTTTAAGCTCTTCTTCGATCATTTTCTCGACCAATATCGGCGTCCGACGGGATGTGGTTACCAGAAGATTTTTTCCTTCCTTGACCGCCATTTCTTTCAGCTGAAGGACAACGGTCCTCATTTGGCGTTCGCTCATCACAACACCTTTAGTATCCCCACCGATCAAAACTCCGATACACCCGTCTTTTAATTGCTGAAGTGACGGGAATCTTCCTCTCAAAGCCTCGGCATTACGTCTTAAATAATCCTCATTAATAAGATTGGGTGCAGCCTCAACACAGACCACTTGTCGGGTCTGCTCAACCTTGAGCGCATCATGTTTTGGCATCACAACACATGAAAAGTGTGCTAACGGCACATTTCCCGGACGCATCACAACAATGCTTCGCGCCTGACTGAACGCCGCATAGCGATCATTGACCGCCGAGACCAAAGACCCCGTCGATACCACATGATCTGGCTTGAGCGCGAATAAACGCGCATAACTCTCCTCAGTCAAGAAAGAACGAAGATCCTCAAAACCCCTCACCCCGAACAACGTCAAAAGATTCGGCATCAGCGTTAACAATTTCGCATGAAAAGGCGACCTGAACTCAACACGACATGTATGAGACTTTGCCTGCATCCCCCGAAGGGTCATTTCATCAACAAGGGCCCCTGCCACCGACTCGGACTGCCTTAAATGCCCGGTACGACCATCATCAAGAACAACGACCGTACGCTCCATCGAACACTTCCACGTCTTGTATAACCACAAATACTCCGCAGGCGTCTTTCTGATCCATTCTTCATAAATGCCCGCCATCGAGGTGAGCGCCTTCTTAATATCCTCTTCATCATTCCCCATCGATACAACATTAAAGGGGCGAACGGTCAGAAGATGCTTGCCCCCCTTTACACGACAAATATTCACAACAAGGATAGGAACTCCATATTTCAACGCAAGCCTCACCGCTCCCGTTGACATCGAAGATCCTTTTCCAAAGAAAGGAACAACAACTCCTTCAGATCCGCCCTGATCAGCCACAAGGGTAACGATCTCATTACGCTTGAGGCAACGGATGATCTCGCGACCGCCTATCCCGGGATTAATGATACGGCACCCTGCACTTTGACGCAGTGCATTCAACAAGTCTACCGCACGGTCTGCGTTATCCAAAGGGTTTGCGACCATGTTATATGGATACCCCGACATGCTCCCGACAACATTCGACAATTCCCAATTCCCCGAGTGCATCGATAGAAAAATACATCCCTTCCCCCGAGACATGATCTCACCAAGACATTCGTGACCAACAACATCAACAGTTTCTTTATACCCACGGCGGGCAATAAGGGGAAGCCTCGCCACTTCAACCAGATTCTGCCCATAAGACGTGAAGAAATCTTTTTCTATCCTTTTGATCTCATCTGCAGAATGCGTGGCTCCGAATGCGATCCTCAAATTCGAGAGGACCTTGGCCCTGCCTTTAGGATTGAACACGCGCGCAGCGTCGCCCATACGACGACCAACCCAAAGAGCCGCGGCAGATGGCAACGCCTGCATGAACGCTATAAAACTTTTAAGCGTCCAATAAGCGATCGATACTTGAAATGAATTCATCTTCCCCATAAAGAACTTTTATTTCCATGTTCAAAACCAACATACTTATCCCATCAAAACAAGAAGCAAAAGACGCCAGCTTAACAGCATCTTTATGCGTAACAACGACCTTCTTCAGACCTTTTTCACGGCAACGCCTCGCCAGCAACGTCGCATCATCCACCGTGAACGCATGATGGTCCAGAAAGATTTCCTGATGCCTAATGTCAGCGCCAAGCCTTTTTACCGACGCTATGAATGCATCCGGCCTTGCAATAGCAGTACAAAGAAGAACATTATCCTTAAGCACAGAAAGCGGCTGTGTTCTTTTTTTCACAAGATCCACAACATCAGTCACCGCGTGCACTGTCCCCATCACAAAAGCCGACGGGTTCATTGAGGACAAGGCGCTCTTTAAAGATGCCACATTATTCTCCCCCTCATCACAGTGCGTTAACACAAAACCATCTGCTCGCCGTAATGCTGATAAAGGTTCCCGCAAGATACCGGCCGGAAGAACCCGTCCATTGCCGAACGGTGCACGCGCATCAATGAGAACAATATCCAGGTCCCTGGCAACCTTCCAATGCTGAAATCCATCATCAAGGATAAAAGCCCCTTCAGGATGTTCAACTTCCGCCCGGGTCATATTCTCTGCCCTGTCTTTGCCGACCAGAACAGGTGTTTGAAGCAATATTTCTTTTAACATCAACACTTCATCACTTTGAACAAAAGCACTCTCTTTAGGCATATAGCCCCTGGTCACAATAACAGCCCTCTTGCCTTTTCGCTCAAGTAGCCGCGCCAAATAAACAACGAACGGCGTCTTTCCAACTCCGCCGACCGTAATATTCCCAACACTGATCACTTTCCTCGATGATCGGAACGTATTTCTTGAACAAAAGAACGCGATCTTGACCCCAATAAGATAAAGCCCTGACAAACAAAAAAGAACACCGCCGATAAATAGGCCCAATACGCCTTTACTCTTGCCGTTCATCAGTTCCCAGCAATATCTCTTTATCCGTTCATTCATAAGCGAACACGTTCTGTAATGACGTTGATCATTCTTTGTGTAGCGCCGCGGTTCTGTTCAACAACAGCGCGCGCACGGCCTCCAACAGCTGCTCTTTTCACAGGATCAGCGAGGAGTTCCCTTAACGTCAGCGTCAACGCACCAGCATCAGCAACCTGAACCACTGCGTCGTTCTTGAGAAAAAGGGCCGCAATGTCCTTGAAATTATCCATATAAGGCCCGATCATGATCGGCTTTCCGAAAATAGCAGGCTCAATGATATTATGTCCACCCTTACGCGTTAAACTCTTCCCAACAAAAACACCCGTCGCAACCGAATACAGGGGCATCATCTGCCCGATCACGTCGATCACCAACACCTCATTGTCTGCAAGAAGACCTTCTCTCCGCGCCGAAAAAAAGACCGGAACGTATCCGAACGTCTTCACACTATCCGCAACTTCTCTCGACCTTTCTGGATGACGGGGCGCCAAAACCAGGCGCAACAAGGAAAACTGTTGGCGCAATGTTTTATACGCACCCAGCATCAATTCTTCTTCCCCGGGATGAGTACTCCCGGCGACAAAGATCATCTCTTCATCCTTAAGACCAAAGAAAGAAGGTGCCACCTCTTTGGCATCAAAAACATTATCAAATTTCACATTGCCTGAGCAAACGACTCTCTCTTGGGGAGCCCCCAATCCAATGATACGCTCCACGTCCAATGGGCTTTGCATACAAAAAAAAGAAACCTGATGCAATAATGAATGAAAAAACTTCCTCACCAAACGATATTTCGGGTAGGCAGCGTCTGAGATCCTGCCATTCAAAACAAAGACAGGCGTATTGCCTTTTGCCAGTTCTGCAAAAAGATTCGGCCACAATTCAGTCTCCGCCGCCACATAGAAGACAGGTTTAATCGCCTTAACGAACGCCCTCACAACACCACTTAAGTCGAGAGGCGACCAAAGAACCTCTGCCATATTCTGATATTTCTTAAGAGCTAGCTCATGCCCGCTTCTGGTCGTGACCGTTAATACGATCCGGCAAGACGGATAAGCTATCTTCAGCCCTTTGATGATCCCTTCAACCGCAACAACCTCTCCAACACTTACCGCATGAACCCATATATTTTTTGATAATGCCAACCGTTCACGGACATCCTCAGGAATATGCCCCAAACGAACACCAAAGCCGTCATGCCATTTTCCGCGCAATACAAGTATGGGAAAATACAAGACAGCATATATGAAAAAAACAATATCAAAAAAGATACGCATACCTTATCTCACTGCGTTAATGCTCAAGCCCTCGGATGGGCTTTTGCGTAAACATTCTTCAACTTTTCCGTCGTCAAATGCGTGTATATCTGTGTCGTCGACAAATTCACATGTCCCAAAAGTTCCTGCACAGAACGAAGGTCCGCGCCTCTATCCAGCATATGTGTTGCAAAAGAATGCCTTAACATATGTGGATGAACCTTCTGTTGCATCGCCGCATGCAAAATATGTTTATTAATGATATTGCGCACACTGCGCGCCGTCAGCCGGCCGCCGCTTCTATTCAAAAAAACAGCATTGACTTTCGCAGGCCGCGTTCCTAAATAAGCCTGGATAGCTGCGCACGCCTTTTCACCAACGGGGACCATGCGCTCTTTCTTCCCCTTACCCTTGGCTTTGATGATATTGCCAATAAGATCCACATCGCGCTGATCAAGCCCAACAAGCTCACTCACGCGCATGCCGGTTGAATACAATGTCTCAATGATCGCTTTATCCCGAAGGTCCGACACCGCGTCTGTCTCGGGCGATTCCAAAAGCTTCACAGCATCCTGTTCCGTCAAGAAATGCGGTAAGACCTTGTCCAATTTCGGCGTCTGCATCAATGTCGCCGGATTCTTCGAAACAACGCCTTCCCTTTGTAAATATCGAAAGAACGACCTTAATGTGGACAGTTTCCGTGCCACACTACGCGCTTTAAGGCTCTTGCCCTTCATTTCTGCAAGGAACCGTCGCAACACCGGATAATCCACCGCCTTCACATCATCATTACCAAGAAAAGCAAAAAAAGCCTCAAGGTCGAGCCGATAATTCAGGACCGTATGTTCCGAGTGGTTTTTCTCTGTTTCAAGATAACGTAAGAAAGCGTCAATATGGCTGTTCATAGAGTGCCTATATATTATAACTAGTAATAAGAGATATAAAGGAGAAACTACAAAATCGACAGGAATTGCTGGGAATAAAGACTACTGCGGAAAATCAATCAATATCGATCTGATCCGGCCCGATCTCTGCAATTGGCTGTTCGGAGGCTTTAAGCGGCAGCTTATTGGAGATGTGTTTACAGTCAGGATACTTACTGCACCCGTAAAAAACACCGCCACGATGATTCCTGCGTTCAATAAGCTCGCCCTCGCATCCCGGCGCCAAACATTTGACACCCGTAGGATATGATTCAGCATGTTTACAATTCGGGAAAGACGGGCAACTCAGGAATCTCCCCGTACGCCCCCATTTAACAATAAGCGACATCCCGCATAAAGGACATTTCTTATCGAAGACGATGTTGGTTCTTTCCACATTCATCATGGCCGCGTCGAGTTCCTGACGGAACGGCGCATAAAATTCTTTCAATAACTGAACATGATCAAGCTGGCCTTCTTCAACAAGGTCCAGTTTCTCCTCCATGCTCGCAGTAAAACCAATGTCCATGATCTTCGGAAAACTGGCTACAAGGATATCGCACACGATCATCCCTAATTCCGTAGCTGTAAAATATCCGCGGTCACGTGTTACATAATTCCTGACCACCAGCGTCTGGATGATCGACGCATATGTGCTGGGACGGCCTATCCCCTCTTCTTCAAGTGCCTTGACCAAAGAAGCTTCCGAAAAACGAGCCGGAGGTTTGGTAAAGTGCTGGGTCGGGCGGGACTCCACCATCTTTAAAAGATCTTCTACTTCATAAGGAGAGAGATCCTGTTTCTTATCTTCTTCCTCCCCCGTGCGATACACAGACAAACACCCCTGAACAATGAGCGTTGAACCTGAGGCGCCGAACTGATACTTGTCCCCCGCCATGATCTCAACCTTCTTGTTCTGAAATACCGCCGGAACCATCTGACAACTAACAAAACGCCGCCAGATGAGCTGATACAATTCAAACTGATCTTCCGATAAATACTGACGAACGCTCTCCGGTGTACGGAAAACATCCGTCGGACGAACGGCCTCGTGCGCCTCCTGAGCCTGCTTCTTTGATTTATATTTATTCGGTGTCTCCGGTAAAAATTCTTTACCGTGTTTCTGCTCAATATAATCCCGGACTTTATCAATAGCCTCATTAGCAATGTTCACGGAATCTGTACGCATATAGGTGATAAGACCGACCGCATCATCATCCCCCAGTTCCATACCTTCATATAACTGTTGAGCGATCATCATGGTGCGCTGAGCATTAAAACCCAGTTTACCGAACGCATCCTGCTGGAGTGTGCTCGTAATGAACGGCGGCAGGGCATTACGCTTGATCTCACGCACAGCCACGTTCGTCACACGGAACAGCTTCTTTTCTAATTCTTCAGCAGCGATCCTTGTCTGGGACGCATCTGACAGATCTATCTTTTCCCCGTCGATCTTCTCAAGCTGTGCTTCAAGAGGAGTCTCAACCCCGTCTTTCTTAAGAAGGACCGCGATCTGCCAGTATTCAACAGGCTTGAACACCGCGATCGCCCGTTCACGATCAACGATGATGCGTAGCGCCACCGACTGCACACGCCC
>DYQZ01000087.1 GCA_020719005.1 Candidatus Omnitrophus sp. | reverse complement strand
GACCTATAGTTCGTAAGGTCGGTTCCCGGAAATTCTGGAATCTATCCTCCAATACTGGAATAACACAATTTCTGATATAATTTCTTTCTGTTTCCGGTGAAAGATTGGTCCTGTCCAGCATGTAGGGTTTGTTCTCTGAAGACAGAAATTGCATTATTTCCGATCTATTCAGCTTCAGCATCGGCCGAATTATGTTTCCCCGGGTGATAGGAATTGATGACAAACCAGTGAGCGATGATCCCTGTAGAATTCTAAGCAGAAAAGTTTCTATTACATCATCCGAGTTGTGGGCTGTAGCGACTTTATCGGCTCCAGTCGCAATCCTGACCTCTTCGAAAAATCTGTACCTGGCAATTCTTCCGGCCTGTTCCATGCTGATTTTATTCTGGCTAGCCAGTCGAGGAACATCAATCCTTTTACCGTGAAACTCAATCCCCAATTCTTTTGCAAGCTCCCTCACAAAATCAAAATCTCCTGACGATTCTTTTCTTATAGAATGATCCAGGCTTACAATTCCAAGTGAACAGGAAAACTCCTCTCTGAGCTGAGCCATTATGTGAGTCATGGCTACAGAGTCAGGTCCTCCAGAAACGGCAAGAACCAATCTCTCTCCCTTTTGAATCATTTTATGAAATATCAGGGTTTGGCGAACTTTATCAATACAACCGGTTTTGCGGAATGAACTGACCATAGAGTTGATCTGTGAAAATCGTCTATCAGTGATCACAACAAGCAAGGTATGAAAGCCCTCGATGATCTTTAACAAAGAGCCGCGAGGGCTTTACGTGAATAAAACTCAAACTTCAGCAGTTCTTAACGGTGGACAAATTCCGCTTTGGATTTAGCGCCCTTCTCCACAAAATTCTTCAGACCAATTCTGTTATCTTCTTTAGTCCAGCATTGTCCGAATATACGAGCTTCGTTTTTCAGACCATCATCAAGTGTCATCTTCCCGCCTTCCAGGATCGCCTGTACGGCAAGTCCGTCAATGGCTCTGGACAAATGACCTATCTCGACATCCGGCAGCTTGTCTGGAACATTTGGCAGCGGCCCCATTTCTATAAGTTTCGGTTTGACCTTTCCGGCCGCTATGTCTCTGGCCAGGACGATGGCCCTCTCGAGCACGTCCCCTCCGACTTCTTCGCTGATCAGTCCATACTCCAGGGCTTGAGCGCTGGAAATAGGTCTGGCGGTTCTTATCATCTCAGCGGCCCGTTCAAATCCAACAAGCCTGGGAAGTCTCTGCGTTCCTCCCATTCCGGGGATGAGACCAAGGTTAACTTCCGGCTGACCGGCGAAAAATTTCAGACCCTTGGGGGCCACTCTCGCTGTGCAACACATGGCTAGTTCGCATCCGCCACCAAGAGCGAAACCATTGAGCGCTGCGACAATCGGTTTGCCAAGCTTTTCAAGTTCGGCTGACGCAATCTGGCCAAGACGCGCGAAGTGTTCACCCTGCGCCGGTTCTGTCAATCCGGCCATTTCCTTTATGTCCGCTCCGGCCACAAACGCTTTGTTGCCAAAGCCCGTAATAACTGCGGCTTTGATTTCCGGATCGTTCTTGATTATGTCACAGTAAACGTTGAGTTCTTTGAAGACCTTGCTGTTCACTGCGTTAAGAGCCTTTGGCCTTCTTATGGTAATAATTCCAATATCATCTTTCTTTTCGAAAAGGACGTCGAGGATTTCCCATGGCTTTCCGGAATCAGCCTGCGCCTTTAGCTTCTTCGACACAGGCATTGGCGGATACTTTTTCGCAAAAGCCTCTACCAGGTCGAACGCTTTCTTGACGCCGACGGAATTCATAAAGCTAAAGGGAGGCTTCATATCAAGCGCCACGCCGCGCAATGCCGTTAAACGCGTTCCATCGCTGTCATAAAAACCTGATAAAGAAGTTTCCCACTGCCCTTTGGTGAAATCTACCGCATTCCTGTTCCCTTTTGCCCATCCACGTAGCCATGGGCTCGCTTCCCAATACATCCTGTTATTCGATAAACGCATTGGATCATCTGTTGTCAGCGCCTGATCCTGATACGCCATGGGAAAAATACGGAACGACCCTTTATCGCCAGGCTTGATATCAAACCACAATTCACGTAAAGGATTAAACGTATAATCCAGCTTCATTTCAGGAACATTATAAATCTCTCCGGGTGTCGGCCACCACCCGTTAGCTTGCAAAGTTGTCGCCGGAACCTTATTATGTGCTGTTTTTATCTCCGGAACAGCCATCCCATCACCAAGAACATTCGTATTAAGAATACTTCCCTTCGTATAAGGTGTTGCCGCTGTATAAAAATATTGAACATCAACACTGTCCGCACCACTAACAGCGGTCACTCTTTGTGTCCGTGTTTTTCCTGTATAACTCCACGGATCAGCCGTCACGTTCATATGCATGGAAATGGCCTGCGTGATCCCCGCATCGAGTTCTATTTTAAGACGCTGATAAATGGAAGGGTCGAACGTATTTTCCGCATTATTCAATGTTTCGTGAGATGTGATCCGGTAATTGCGTTCATTCAGATCAGCATTCGCCCGACGAAAGACCGTTGATCCATCGGACTCAACCCCCATGCTAACGCGCGCCACACCCTTGATCTTAACCGGCATGACTTCCCCTGAAAAACTTGCACTCGCCGCAGAAGGTGCTGAGGACACTGTTGATCCTGCTGTCTTTTTTGTTGATGCCGCTACTTTCTTTTCAGAAAGCGCTGGCGACTCTTTCATGAAATCCGCGTAAGGGTCCTGTGTATTCGCGCGCGCATATTGACGGCTCGCGATCACATCCTGTGTCAGCTGATCGATCTCATCCGTTGATACGGCCCGTGCCACACCAGACAAGGAGGACACCCCGAAAACAACAGCTAAAACCATTATTTGGATTGAGCGCATGAAACCAAACCCCCTTCTGAAGGTTAGCTTATTACAATTAAACAAAATATTCCCTTACCATATCCCAGAACGTCGCCGGGGTGAAACGACCTATATACTGCGCTGCTCCCGCTTCCATGCACGCGTTCTTGGCCATACGGAGCTGTTCTATCCCGTCCATGCTTCCGATATCCTCCGGCGAGAACTGTGTGAAGACAACGATCTTTGTGTCCTTCAAACGATTGAATAAAGACAATGACTTGATGATCTCAGCGCTCTTGATCTCACCTTTAACGAGCATGTCCACCAGAACAATGCGCGGCGCCAGGATCAACGTGTTTGAAATGAACTCGATGGGATCAGTCCCTTTACCGACGACGAGATCATGCGCCTGAAGGATCTTTCCCATTTCATCATTAACCGATGCCTCGGCACCCAAAATAAGGGCCTGACGGTTCTTACGGTCAAGATCAGCACAGGTAAAAATATACTCAACTTTGTGAAGAAGTTTTTCCCCGTCCAAAGGTTTGGGAAGAAAATGCTCGACACCCAGCGTCTGAAAAGACTCTTTAAAAATACGATTATCCGTGATGATCACGATCGGGATATTGGCGGTCAGCGGATTCTTTTTTATCTCTTTATAAAGGTCAACACCGTCCATCTTCGGCATGATGACATCGGTCACAATAAGATCAAGATGCACGGAAAGAATGATCTCCCACGCTTCTTTACCGTTACGCGCAACCTCTACATAATAACCTTCCTTCTCAAGTTTCTGTTTGGCTAATGCCACAACTGTGGGTTCATCGTCCGCGATCAGGATCCTTTTTGGCATACCCTCTCCTTTAAAAACAAGCGTCTATT
>DYQZ01000035.1 GCA_020719005.1 Candidatus Omnitrophus sp. | reverse complement strand
CCAAATATGAAAGACGTTTTTTTCTGTCTGAGCACAAAAGACATGCCGCAGGCCGTAACACCTTGTAGACGGGTAGTTTTATATTGAGACGATAAACGAGTAGATATGAACGGGCAAATATCAACGGGCGGACATGAAGCCCGCCCCTACGATAAAATATTATGCGGCAACAATGCAGATCCCGGCTTTATTGGCCAGGGCGACCGTCGCTTCGCGGTCTATCATAAGGGTTTTGCCTGCTTCGATCGCAAGGCAGGCACAGTGGCTTTTTTTCATCATCATGATCGTTTTTGGGCCGATCACGGGAACATCAAAACGGGCATCCTGTTTGGGTTTGGATGTCTTAACAACCACCGCCCCTTCACGTGCGATCGCACCACCGCGCAAAATACAACGGTCCGTGCCTTCCATGGCTTCAATGGCAACGATCGCCTTGCCCTTCACGACCACGGTCTGCCCGATATCAATACCGCCAATATGTTTAGCGATGCCGATCCCAAAATCAATATCAGCAAGTTCATTCTCCGTCGGTGCACGCCGCGTCAATGTGCCTTTGGGTGCAAGAAAACCTTTCAATAGGAGTGTCGAATCCAGAAGTTCCATACCCTCTGCCTTCAAACGTTCCGCAATAGCACCAAAAATAGTATCACAACGCCTGTCAGCCAATGCCGCAAAAAGCGCCTGGTAATCCGCATCCACTGCATAATTTTTATTGAAAAGTGTATCGGGGTTTATCTGTCCGGCCATGATAACGGACTTGACCCCGCGTTCACGGAAGAACGCGAAGAACTTCTTTAATTCACCAGGAGTGAACCAACGCACTTCATCCGCATAAAGATGGATCAGGATGGATGCATCCCCTTTGGACGCCGCACAGATGACCTTGATACTCTGACGACGGGCCGCTTGCGCGAACAATAAAGGGAATTTACCATTACCGGCAATAAGCCCGATAGAAGCGGGAAGATCCGAACAAGACATAACGTCAATCTCCGCTGGAAGGCTCCTTGACAGAACCACACAGCCCCCGCTCGGAGGCCTTGGCGAATTCAATAAGATGTTTTACTTCAGAGGTCTGCTCAACTTCTTTTTCAACCTGTTCGATCGCATTGTTCTTGGCAAAACCCGAATGGAACATGATACGAAAAGCTTCCTTAAGCGGTTTCATCGACGATGACGTCATGCCCGCGCGCTTTAGACCGATCGCATTAAGATTATAAATAAGCGCCGGGCCTCCCACACATAAAGAATACGGAGGGATATCCTGAGTGACGCGTGAACACCCTCCGATCATCGCCTGTTTACCGATACGGCAAAACTGGTGGACCGCAGCAAGCCCGCCTAAGATCACATTATCCCCGACAACAACATGCCCTGCCAGTGTTCCGGCATTAGCGATCACGCAATCATTGCCCACCTTGCAATCATGGGCCACATGCGCATAAGCCATGAGCAAATTATTATTCCCGATACGCGTGATACTTCCCCCGTCGATCGTGCCGCGATTGATGGTCACGAATTCGCGGATAATATTATTCTCACCGATCTCAAGGAACGTCACCTCCCCGCGCTTGTATTTTTTGTCCTGCGGATCATACCCGACGGACGCATGCGGAAAAATGCGACAGTTTCTGCCGATCTTCGTCCATCCTGAAATAGTCGCATGGGCGCCAATCTCGACCCCATCGGACAAACTGACATCTCCCTCAATAACAACATAAGGGCCAATAATAATGTTATCCCCAAGTGTTACTTGAGAACTGATCACTGCTGTTGAATGTATTTGATTTGCCATAGTATTTATTCGCCAAATGCAAAGCCCATCACGGCTTCACACGCAACTTGTCCTTCCACTTTACATACACCTTTTGCCTGAGCAATACGGGATCTGGATTTTGTGACCTCAATTTCGATCACTAGCTGATCACCCGGCTCAACAACTCTACGGAATTTAACCTCATCCGCCGACATATAAAAACCGATCTTCCCCAACAGCGCCGGCGTCGATAAAAGCGTGACCGCCGTTACCTGTGCCATGGCCTCAAGCATCAAGACACCCGGCATCACCGGCTTCACAGGAAAATGCCCCTGAAAGAACGCCTCGTTCATCGTCACATTCTTGATCGCGACCGCACGCTTTCCGATCTCCATCTCAAGGACCCTGTCAACAAGAAGGAACGGATAACGGTGCGGAATGATATCCATAATGCCGCGCACATCAAGCGCCATGCCAGGTTTTGCTTCAACCGTGAACTGCGCGCGTTTGGCCTCGAACTTTGTTTTCTGTTCAGCGATCCTTTTCAATAACTCGCGATTAAGTGCATGGCCGCTCTTGAACGCGAACACATGCCCTTTGATCTGAAACCCAAGCAAATAAAGATCCCCAATGAGATCCATCGTCTTGTGGCGCGCAGACTCGTCGGGAAAGCGTAATTTGTTCTGTATAACGCCATCAGGCCCGTAAACCAACGTATTATCATACGTCGCACCTACGCCCAGCCCCTTGGCACGGATCGCCTCAGCCTCTTCTGTCAAGCAGAACGTGCGACACGGCGCGATCTCTTTTTCATAGATATCTTCATTCACGACCGTCGTAAAAGACTGCCTCAACATAGGGTGCGGATATTCAAGCGCATATGATACTTTATATTCATCCGCCGGAACGATCATCACGCACGCGCCTTTATGGGACACCGAGATCGTCTCACGCACCTCAAAAACATGTTGCTCACCTTCGAGCTCGATGATCCCTGCTTCTTTTATCGCCTTCACATATCCAACCGAACTGCCATCAAGACCTGCAGGTTCGTCGTTATTCAACTCAACAATAATATTATCAATACAAAGTCCCGCCAGCGCACTTAACAAATGCTCAACCGTATATACAACGGCATTCCCGTTCTTGATCGCCGAGAAACGCCCCGCGTCTCCGCCGAAGACCGAGCTCATATTCCCAAGCTTGATCACAGGCTCGTCTGGCAGATCAACCCGTGCAAAAGTAATGCCTTCATTGGCCTGAGCCGGCTTTAACACCAACCGCACCGGATGCCCCGTATGAAGGCCTTTCCCCTCGATCACGATCTCTTTAGCTATTGTTCTTTGCTTCATCGCTCTTTCCCAGTTTCTTTTTCAGTTCTTCGATCTCGCCCCTTAGCGCCTTGATCTCTTCGGCATACCGCGGCAAGCGCTTCATATGGCTCATCATACGCGTTGCGATCGTATATTCCTCGGCCGGGGTACCGAACATCATCGCCCCCGGATCAACATCTTTTGTGATACCCGACTGTGCGGCTACAACCACCCTATCGCCCACCGTAACATGTCCAGCCACACCGACCTGACCTGCAATGATCGCATTCTTACCGATCGATGCGCTTCCCGCAATGCCAGCGAGCGCAATGATAAGCGCATTCTCGCTCACCTGCACATTATGCGCGATCTGCACCAGATTATCGATCTTCGTCCCCTTGCCGATGCGTGTATGATCAAAACGCGCGCGGTCGATCGTGACACAAGCCCCGATCTCAACATTATCCTCAACCACCACATTACCAAGCTGAGGGACCTTCATATGTTCATCATTGATCTGAATGTAACCAAATCCATCAGAACCAACAACAGTTGAACTATGGATGATCACATTACTGCCGATCACCACCTCTTCCCGGATCGTCACATTAGGATAAATGAATGTATTTTCACCGATGGAAGCTTTGTATCCAATATATGTTCCGGCGCAAATAACAGTGTTCTTGCCGATCTTCACATTTTCTTCTATGACCACATGAGGCCCGAGCGCCACACCATCACCGATCACCGCACTAGGAGCGACGACGGCCATCGGATGTATCCCAAAAGGCTTAGGCGCCGCATCCTTGACCAGATCGATCACCTTGGAGAAGGCCAGTGAGGGATTGTCGGTCTGAATGACGGTCTTGCCCTCGATAAGCACGCCCCGCCCGACCAGAATGGCAGATGCCTCTGTTTTCTTGGCCGCGGTGGCATATTTGGGGTTAGCCAAAAAAGTAAGGTCGCCGGGACGCGCTTCTTTGATCCCGGATATCCCGGTGATCAATATTCCCGCATCTCCGACGACCTCGCCGCCAGCGATCTTGACTATTTCAGCCAGCGTAATGCGCATGAAGATTTCTTATTTCTTACCGCCCTGCGCCTTGTAATTGTCATTCAAGGTCTTCAGGATCGGTTCGGTAATATTCAACGTTTTATCGCCATAAACAAGCACGCGATCATTCATGACATACGTGATGCCCTCTTTCTGGGCATATTCGCTCACGAGCTTCTCGATCTCAAGAAGGATCTCGCGTACTTTCTCATCACGTGCCTTTGTCAGGTCCGTGCGCTTAGTACGGTCAAACTCGAGGATCTCATTTTTGAGCGTTTCGATATCCTTCTCCGCTTTTGCTTTTTCAGCATCTTTCAGGACATCCATCTTCCCCTGAAGCTCTTTGATCGAATCGATCTTTTTGTTGCGCTCTTCCTGGAACTTGGTGTTATCCGCCTCAAGAACTTTATCGTACGCCTTGGTCTTATCGTATTCATCAAAAAGTTTCGCCAGATCCACATGAGCGAACTTTAATTTTGCTTCCTGGGCCAACACCATTGGGGATGCGACCAACATAAAACATAATGCAACACCGAGTAACTTGAACACCTTCATACTGCCTCCTTATGATTATTAATTAAGATCTTTCTCAATAGATCTGATCAAAACCCTCTGCTCACACTAAAATAGAACTTACCGCTTTTTTTAGTAGTCTCGCCCGGCTCCTTATCCAACGGGATACCATAGTCAAGGTTCATCGGCCCGATCGGCGTTTTGATCCGAAGACCGATACCTGCACCGGAATACAACTTGCTGAACCCGATATCATTATATTGAGCCCATACATTACCGATATCATAGAACGTCGCGAACTTGATGACATCGATCAAAGGAATGGTATATTCCATCGTACCGACCAAAAGGCTCTCGCCACCAATAGGATCACCTGTGTTCACATCAATAGGACCAATACCACGCTCATCATAACCACGGATAGAACGAGCACCTCCAACGAAATAACGTTCAAAGATCGGAACCTTGTTGGAAGAACCGTATGCATCCACTATCCCGGCCCGTCCGCTGAACTCAAGCACTGAGCTGAACTTGAAAGGAACATAATAAGACCCGTTCGTTTCAAGACGATAGAAATCCTTATCCCCCGCCACAATGCCACCCGCCAAATCAGCCGAAACAGTCCCGATCCAGCCCTTGGTAGGCGTAATGGTGCTGTCACGATGATCATTGGTCACGGATGTTCCGACGACACTCAATGTGCTTTTGCCAGCTTCCGCCAAAAGATCCGCGGAAACATTCGTTTCCATGTCACTGATATCGACCGATTCAAGACGATAGTATCCTGCAGTCGAAACATACTCGGAAAGTTCTTTTCCAAAGCGAAGTTTTCCGCCGGTACGGACCTGATCATACGCATAACCCGTATCATGTTCACGACTATGCTGCATACGATAAATATCAAACCCGCCGGAGACCGGATAATCAAAAAGCCAGGGCTCTGTAAAAGATAACATCATGTTATTCTTGCTCGAACCCACTTCAGCACGTGCTGATATACGCTGCCCACCGCCCGTGAACGTCGGCCAGTTCGAGAAATCAAAATTCTTCTGCTCTACCTCAACAAAACCGACCATTTGATCGACCGTGCTGTACCCGCCGCCGAAGCTGAATGATCCGGTCTTCGCCTCTTTGACATCCACGACCAGGTCTTTCTGATCTTCCTGATTGGTATCCTCGATGTCGAAACTGACATCTTCGAAATATCCAAGATTGCTCAAACGCTCCTTACTACGGCGTAGTTTAACACCATCAAACTGATCCCCAGGATACATGCGAAGTTCACGGCGCACCACAATGTCGCGTGTCTGTGTATTGCCCTGGACCTTGATCTGATTGATATACGCGATACCACCCTCCTGAACATCGAACGTCAGATCGACCTGACCATCGGCATTCAACGACGTTGCTTCATCGACCTTGGCGAACAAATAACCGCGATCAAAATACAAAGACTTAACATTAGCCACATCATCCGCAAGCTTGATCTTAGAGAAGATCTTACCCTTATGCATATCCTTCATGGCATTCTGGATCTCAGTGCCAGCAAGGACCGCATTCCCGCGGATCAGGATATTCCCGACGTAATAGCGCTTCCCCTCATCAACGGTCACATCCACATTCACAAGCCCGTGGCGCAACTGTTCCACTTTGTAACTCGCCTTGGCATCAATGTAGCCGTTCTTTTCATAGAACGCCTGAACTCGGTCAATATCTTCAGTCAAGACATCTTCCTTTAAATAGCCAGAATTGAACAACCACGCATTGCGTGATTTCATAGCCTTAATAACCCTTTTATCCTGATACGCCGCGTTGCCAAGGATATTGATCTTCTTGATCTTGATGCGATAACCTTCGCGTACGATCACATGAAGAGAAACCTTGTTGGTCGCTTCATCCACAAGCGTCTCCACCTCAACCTCGGCCTGGGTCAAACCTTTTTTCGTATACATTTCCTTGATCGTGTTCACGTCGTCGTTCAACGACTTCTTATCGAGAAATTTCCCGACCTGGGTCTTGATCTTGGAAAGGAGGACCTTCTTATTAAAATAACGGATCTTGGAAAAAGTGATCTCTTCAACGATCGGCTTTTCTATGACCTTGATAATGACCTTAAGCCCGTCATCCTGCGGCTGACGATCAACCGTCACATCCGAGAAATAACCGGTGTTATAGAGACGCTTTAAATCATCTGAAATGATGTTCTGGCGGTATTCCTGGCCAACGCGTGTCTTGATCTTGGTCAGGATCGTCGCGATCCCAATGCTTTTATTGCCCTGGATATCGATCGCCTTGACCTGTTTCTCAGCCGGAACAGCCTCGGATGGCAGCGCATACGAAGGCACGATGGCCTCATTATTCGCTTCCTGCTCAACCGCATTCAAGGTCGCGGAAACAGTTTGATCTTTCTGATCTGATGCAGGAACGCCTGCGGCATCTTCAGCCCATACAGCAGTGATCGATACGAGAAAAAAGAGAAAAGCGACAACGGAAGTAGTATGTGTATTTTTCATAGGTTTTGATTATACTTTCGGGCTTAACGGGTGTCAAACAAGATAACGATATTCTTCTTAAAAGGTCTATGATCACTCTTCAGTATGGATCTTTTCCAGATTATCGAAGCGCACAAACTCCCTGGAAAATCTCAACTTAACCTTCCCTGTCGGCCCGTTACGCTGTTTGCCGACAATGATATCAGCAATGCCCGCGTTCTCAGGCTTAGGGTCATAATACTCTTCACGCATCAGCATGATAACAACGTCCGCGTCCTGCTCAATGGCTCCCGACTCACGCAAGTCAGATAACATCGGTGTTTTATCCGTCCTACTCTCGACCGCGCGTGACAATTGGCTAAGGGCAACGACCGGAACACTTAATTCGCGTGCCAATGACTTCAATGAACGGGAGATCTCTGAAATTTCCTGCTGACGACTTTCAGCCTTGCTCGAACCACGCATCAGCTGCAAATAGTCGACGACAATAAGTCCAATATCACTCTTCGCCTTAAGACGACGCGCTTTCGCACGAAGCTCGAGCGGCGATATCGCGGGTGTATCATCGATCCAGAACGGCGCTGTACTTAATTTGGCTGCCGCACCTGTCAACACAGGCCAGTCAGAGGCAGAAAGAAGTCCGGCACGCACTTTGGACGCGTCCACTCTAGCCTGCGAACAAAGCAAACGCATGACCACCTGTTCTTTTGACATTTCAAGACTGAAGAAAGCAACAGGGATCTTTTTCTCAATAGAAGCATATTCACAAATGGACGCCGCAAAAGCACTTTTTCCCATCGAAGGACGGGCCGCCACAATAACAAGATCAGAACGCTGCAGGCCTGATGTCATCCGATCAAGTTCATAGAATCCCGTCGGAACACCCGTGACGCTCTCCTTGCGCTCATAAAGGGAATGGATACTGTCGATCGTACTTTTTAAAAGAGAGCTGACCTGGACCGCCTGATTCTTCTCGCGGGAATCGGCAATATTGAAGATCAACTGTTCTGACGTGTCCAGAAGATCATCGACCTCGACATTGCTGTCATAACTGCGGGAGACGATCTCCGTGGCATTCTTGATGAGCTGACGCTTGATGCCTTTTTCTTTGACGATCTCGGCATAATGCCTGACATTCGCCGCCGTCGGAACAAATTCCACCAGCTCTGCCAGATAAGCCGCACCGCCGACCGCCTCTAAAACACCGTCGATCGTCAACTGATCAGAAAGCGTAATGGTATCAACATTCCGCCGGGTAGAAAAAAGTTTGACGACGGCTTCAAAGATGCGCTGATTGGCCACATCATAAAAATAAGAGGCGTCGAGGACTTCAACAACGTCCCCGATCGCCTCTTCGTCTATCAACATCGCGCCCAGAACCGCCTTTTCAGCGTCTGCGTTCTGCGGCGGGATTCTTATTTCTTGGTTACCCATAACCGGAATTTTCCAATCACTTCCGGATGAAGTTTCACACCGATCTCGAAAATACCAAGCTCTTCAGCCTGTTTTTCAATAACGAGGTCCTTGCGCTCATACTTGAAACCTTCCTGCTCAAGTGCACGCAAAATATCGGTCTCAGAAACTGCTCCGTAAAGCTTCTCCTGATCATTAACCTCAACCGCGATCGTACAAGAAACCTTGGAAAGCTTCTCTGCGATCAATGCCGCAGCAGCCTTCTTGCCTTCATATGCCGCCATCATCTTGACCTTCTGACGTTCAACCGTCTTCAGGTTTTCCTTCGTCGCTGCCATGGCCAGCAAACGCGGGATAAGATAATTACGGGCATAACCATCCTTGACCTTAACAATATCACCCGTTTTACCTAACGTTGCGATATCCTGAGAAAGAATAACTTCCATCGTTCACTCACTTCCTTTTTGAAGAGCCAACCGGTAATAAACCTAGAAATCTTGATCTCTTGATCGCCTCGATCAACAAACGTTGTCCTTTTGCCGAAACACCTGTAAAACGACGGCCTAAGAACTTCCCGCGCTCACTCAAAAACTTCTTGAGGGACACGATATCTTTATAATCAACGACCTCGGGCAATGTGACCGGGATCCTGATCGGCCTCGCGGCACGACGCGGCCGTTTGCCATCTTTAGTTTTGGGCATTACTTTCTTTCTTTCCAATGTGTCCTCCTTCATTAATAAAACCGTCGACACGCCTGTATCAAGCGTCGAGTGTCATGTGTTTAGTTTATTCTTCCCAGGCAATATCTTCCGGACGAACAACGTCCTCAGCACCACCTTGATTCTCCGACGCCCCGTGCGCCTCTCCACCTTCTGCACTACCGGGAGCCCCTGCTCCACGGCCATTTCCAGAAGGAAGGAACTGAATGCGCTCAGCGCGCACATCGATCGTACTGCGCTTCTGCCCGTCGGGTGTATCCCATGAACGCGACTGAAGGATCCCCTCTACGAACACCGCACGACCTTTTTGAAGATACTGATTACAGATCTCCGCCTGTTTATCCCAGGCCGTCACGGTAATAAAACAAGTATCTTCCTTGAGCTCACCCGTACGGTCCTTGAACTTACGATTGACCGCCAGGCGCAAATTCGCCACCGCCGTACCATTAGGGGTATAGCGCAATTCCGGGTCTTTCGTCAAATTACCGATAAGTAAGACTTTATTAAAACTTGCCATGTTCTTTTCTCCTCTGTCAAATGATCACGGTCTGATCAGGCAGCCTTGACCTTCGGCTCTTCGACCTTGACGATCAGAAAGCGAAGGAGACGTTCCATGATCTGAAGTTCACGGCGAAGACGAGCCACTTCCGGCCCCATCATCTGCATGTTCATCAAATAATATGTGCCTTCCCAAACCTTTTTCATCGGAAAGCTAAAACGCTGTTTCTCGATCCAGACCGCAAGACTGTCGATCTTCCCGCCGAACTTCTCGACGAGCTCAGAAACATGCTTTGACACTTCAGTTTTGTCCGCTTCTGACAGACGGGCATCTAAAACAAAAACCAATTCGTACTTAACCATTGTCCTTCCTTTTGTTATACCGCGTCATTGCTTCTGCTGTCTCGCCGTTGATCCACAACTTGAGACAACGTACAGCCTCTTGTATGAAACTTTCCAGGTCTTTTTCTTCAACCTTGGAAAACTCTGCCAACACATGATCAGCCTGTCGTTCCACTGACGGGGCTGAACCGATCCCAAGCCTTAAACGGGCAAAGGCGATCGTATTTAAATGAGCCATAATGGACTTAAGACCATTATGTCCTGCATCAGACCCTTCCAAACGCAACCGGATCTGACCAAAATCAAGATGAAGGTCATCAACAACCACCATCAGATCTTCCAACGCCACTTTGTCAAAGTTAACAACAGCACCAACAGCCATGCCCGAATTATTCATATACGTTTGCGGCAGGACAAAAATGATCTTTGTATCCGCCACACGCGCTTCTGCACTCAGGGCATTAGCATAACGGCATTTGGTAAATGCTACACCATATTCTGCCGCCAGCGCTTCCACCGCCATGAACCCTAGATTATGGCGGGTCTTCTTATATTCCCGTCCAGGATTACCCAAGCCGACAATGATCTTTGTCCCAGACATCTTGGCTCTCCCGGAATGATCAACCTACTTTATATACAACGCACGCCATGTTCAATACGCGTGCAACAACATTCATTCATTACTTCTTAGCCGCAGGAGCCGCCTTGGCACCAGCCGCAGGAGCTGCCTTCGCACCAGCTGCAGGAGCTGCACCAGCCGCCGCATCCTTAGGCTTTTCCTTGGTGACTTCAGGTTCTGTCTTCGCATCACCTTCAGCACCAGCCGCTGTCGGTTCTGCCTCACGGGTCGAGAATACAACCGCCACGATCGCAGCACCCGGATCCATCTTCGTCTTAACACTATCAGCAAGTTTAACATCGCCCACGTGAACAGACTGATGTGTATCAAGATTCGTAACATCAATTTCAATATGCTGCGGGATATTCTTCGGCAAGCACTGCACTTCAAGTTCGCGGAGCATGAACTCAAGAGTAGCACCAGGCTTCTTCAAGCCAATAGCCGTTCCCTTAAGCACGATCGGAACCTTGATCGAGATCTCTTTGTCCATGGAAATACGCAGGAAATCCAAATGGGTCACCTGATCGGAAACCGGATCATACTGAGTATCTTTAAGAAGAGCAAGAAGCTCGGCTTCTTTCTTATCACCAGCCATGACCTGAAGATGATAGATCCCGGTCTCACCAGCTGTCTGACGCAACACGCGGTCAAAATCTCTTTTTAAGACCTGGACCGATGAAGGCTTCTGATCTTCACCATAGACGATCGCGGGAAGGATCCCCTTTTCGCGAAGAATTTTGGCTTTCTGACTGCCTTGACCACTTCTGATTTGAATTGACAACTCGATCTGTTTCATAAAATACTACCACCTTTTCTCTTGCGATTAACCTCTGACTTCAAATAGACAACTTATAGACTGTTCATTATGGATGCGCTTGATCGCCTCGGCGAGCAAAGAAGAAACCGTCAATTGCTTGATCTTCGCCACTTTCTTGGCTTTGGCACTGAGCGGGATACTGTCAGTGATCACCAGTTCATCCAGCGCCTTGCAATCCGCCATACGTTCAACCGCCGGACCGGAAAGGACACCGTGACTGACCGCTGCGAACACTTTCTCAACACCCATTTCCTTAAGCGCTGAAATAGCCTCGTTCAAAGAACCACCCGTGGCGACAATATCATCGACCAGGATCGCGTTCTTGCCCTTGACCTTACCAAGGATATTCATGACCTCGGTCTCTTCGGGCGACATACGGCGCTTATCGATGATCGCGAGCCCTGCCCCCAAACGCTTGGCATACGCACGCGCCATACGGATCCCGCCGACATCAGGAGAGACAACAACAAGGTTCTTCAAATTCATGCTCTCGAAATATTCACACAGTGTATTGATCGCATACAAGTGATCCACCGGGATATCAAAGAATCCCTGGATCTGGCTCGCATGAAGGTCCATGCAAAGAACACGGTCAACCCCCGCTGCTGTAATGATATTCGCCACAAGTTTGGCCGTGATCGGAACACGTGCCTGATCTTTACGGTCCTGACGGGCATAACCGTAAAAAGGCATCACCGCCGTAATACGACGGGCTGACGCGCGCTTTGCGGCATCGATCAAAATAAGCAGTTCCATCAAATTATCATTGGTCGGCGGACATGTGGGCTGAACGATGAAAACATCCTTACCGCGGACATTCGACACGATCTGGACCCTGATCTCACCTTCACTGAAACGCGTACAAATAACTTCAGCCAATGTTGTATCAAGGCACTTGCAGATCTTCTCCGCAAGGTCCTTATTCGCATTCCCTGAAATAACGCAGATCTCACTCATTATTTATCTACCTTTTTTATCACTCTCGCCGGCATTCCCACTGCGAGCATGCCTGCCGGAATATTCTTGTTACGCATCACCACACTACCCGCACCCGCCATTGCCCCGTCGCCAACTTCAACAGGCGCCACGAGCACTGTATCACATCCGATAAAAGCCCGACGACCGATCTTGGTCTTGTTCTTGTTCTTGCCGTCGTAATTCGCCGTGACCGTGCCACAACCGATATTGGAACCTTCGCCAACTTCAGCGTCCCCCAGGAAACTGAAATGCTTCATGTTCACGTTATTACCGAGAACAGAACGGGAAACTTCCGTAAAATTGCCAATGCTCACCTGATCGCCGAGCTTCGTGCCCGGCCTTAAGCGCGCAAAAGGCCCGAGCGAGCAACCAGAACCAACAACAACCCCTGTATGAATATACGTACAAGGATAAATCACCGTATCCTGGCCGATCGTGACATTCTCTTCTATATAAGTGGTCGCCGGATCAATGATCGTGACGCCACTTTCCATAAAAGCTTTCAGCACTTTCTCGCGACGGATCTTCTCAGCCAGTGCCAACTCAACACGGCTGTTGATCCCAAGGTTCGCGGTCCAGTCATCAGTCACCAGTGTTCCCACTGATTTATGCTGTGTTAGAAAGAGCTCGATGATATCTGTTAAATAATATTCTTTCTTCTTCGGGTTCTCTTTGATGTTCCCGATAAAAGAAAAAAGTAATGGCGCATCAAAACAATAAACACCGGTGTTGATCTCGCAGATCTTTTTTTCTTCTGCGGTCGCATCCTTGTGCTCGCGGATCGCTTCGAGTTTTCCGCCAGCCCCGCGCACGATACGTCCATAACCCGACGGATCTGTTAAACGCGCTGTCAATACCGTACAGGCGTTCTTTGCACTGCGATGCTGATCCACCAGTGCCTGAACAATGGTTTTATCCAAAAGCGGGGTGTCGCCACACATGACCAGCACATCGCCGGAAACGCCTTTAAAATGGCTTTCACAACAGCGCACCGCATGCCCCGTGCCGAGCTGTTCAGACTGAATAACAGTCTTCGCGCGCCCTTCAACAGATGCCGTGACCTGTTCGGCTTTATGCCCGACCACCACATACGTTCCCAAAGAACCGACTGCCTCTGCAACATCAAGAACATAATGCACGATAGGCTTTCCAGCCAGCTCATGCAACACTTTAGGCATTTCGGACTTAAAACGAGTCCCTTTGCCCGCCGCAAGAATAATAGACCTTAATTCATTCATCAACAGCCTCTCTCCGTCGAGAAAGATAGACGCTCTTTACTCCTTATTCTCTCATGGAGGCGGTCAGTATAGCCTAGAGCCTATTTTTCGTCAAGTTTTATATAATGGATATGTCAAGAAATCGATCTGTTGAGGAACTATCGTAAAAAGAGAGTTCCTTTTTCTCACGGATCCTTATTGCCCGTACATGGCTTGCAACTGTGCCAATTTCGGGAACTCCGTATAAAATTCACCCTGGGGACCTGTAAAACCATTGCCTGATCTTTTGATCACAACAACAGTATAACCACTGCCCTGGCTTTGAGGAACATTGATGCTGAAAAGATCGTCTCTCCTGACCGGCAAAGGAGTCGGATTTAAAGAAGGCGATACATGCGACACAACAACAGGCGCGGGCATGACAGTAACGGGAACCGCTGTTTCATTTGGAACTTGTGCGCCCATGATCCCCCCAAGTGTTGCGCCTGCCACACCTCCCAATAAAGCACCCCCAAGCGCATGATCCCCTTTTTGCTGATATCCGATAACCCCTCCCAAAAGAGCCCCCAGGATCCCGCCCACAGCGGCACCCTCCGCAACTTTAGTCTGATTCTCACGCACAGGCTCCTGGACAGACGTATAATACACACGATCGTTATAATACGGTTCTCTGTAGACGACCGGCGTATATTGAGTTGTCATGAAACTGATCCGCGTCCCACGATCACGATGGTCACGGTGATCATCAAAACGCTGATGCGGCTCATACCCTCTATCATAAAACCCGCGGGCAAAAACAGTGGCAGGTGCCAATGAGAAAATAATGACCGCGATCATCCATGTTCTGCCATTTATCTTGAACATCTTTACTCCCCGCCTTTCACATGACGTTTTCTTAAGTAATGGGCTTCTATTCTATTAGACAACCTCCCTGGTCATAAAGTTTCTTTCTTATGCAAACTTTCTTGTCCCGGCATTCCTTAATGGAACCCGATCGGATCCTTTGGCGTTGGGGGTGATGCGGGCGGCGGGTCAATGATGGTCATAATGCGCTGTAAAATGTCAACGATCGCAACCTCATGGACATCAAGCCTGTCGGTGATCTTTTTTTCCAGTGCAATCAACTGCTCTGCCAATTCCTTATTACCGGAAAGAAACTCGCGCATCCTCACAAAAGCACGGACAACGAAAATACCCATTCTTACTGCCTCGGCACTTCTTAATACATTAGCCGCCATGATCGCACCATGTTCAGAAAAAACATTCGGATGTTTCTGTCGCCCTCCCCGGCCTTTTTTTGATATCACAGATTGTGACATCAACAATGAAAACTCTTCATGCGTTAGTCGAAACATAAAGTCCTCAGGGAATTTTTCAATATTTCTCTTAACCGCCTGATTCAAAGCCGCAGTCGTCACTCCATAGATCCGCGCCAGATCGGCGTCGACAATAACCCTCTTCCCGCGGATCTTCTTTATCAATGACTCAACATTCAACACTGCGTCTTTAGACATACGCACTCCTTTTAATAAAATATATTTAAGAATGAAACCCTATCGGATCCTTTGGTGTTAATGGTGGTGTTGGCGGCGGATCGATAATAGTCATGATGCACTGTAAGATATCGACGATCGCGACCTCATGGACATCGAGCCTATCGGTGAGCTTCTTTTCCAATGCGGCTAATTGCTGGGCCAATTCCTTATTACCAGAAAGCATTTCGCGCATTTTCATAAAAGCACGAACAACGAACACGCTCATCTCGACAGCAGATGGACTGTTAAGCACATTAGCCGCCATGATCGCACCGTGTTCAGTGAAAGCATACGGGCAATGCCTTACATTTCTTTTTAATGCGGTCGCAAATTGCGACCGCATCCCATTTTCTTTGTTCAAGGTCGCAAATTGCGACCTTGAACAAGTTTCCTCTGTAGTGAGCTGAAACATAAAATCTGTCGGGAATCGTTCTATATTCCGTTTCACCTGTTCATTCAAACGCTTTGTCGTCACTCCATAGATCCGCGCCAGATCAGCGTCGATAATTACCCTCTTCCCGCGGATGTTCTTTATCAATGACTCAACATTCAACACTGCGTTCTTAGACATACGAACTCCTTTGAATAAATTTTGTTTGGGGTGAATTTGGAAAAGGGGGATAAATATAATATACCACCTATAAGTGTGGTATGCAAGACGAAAATAAATGCGGCTTTTTATGCCGCTTTATAAACTTGTTAAAAAGTCATGCGATCGCGATTTGCGACCGCATACTAATACCTCAGATTGAAAAACTTTTAATACGATCATTACGGCACCGGAAAGAATTCTTTTCGGTGGGCAATTTTCTTCTACAGAAGCAAAAAAACTCGCCTATTCGGGTACGAGGACTTGTAAAATTTCAAAACCGTTTATGGAACACCGGAAAGAATTCTTTCCGGTGGGCAATTTTTTTCTACAGAAGCAAAAAACCTCGCCCATTCGGGTACGAGGTTTCTTTAATAAATAAGATAATTACGGCACCGGAAAGATTCCTTTCCGGTGGCAACCATTTTTCTCGTAAAAGCAAAAAAATCCTCTCCCTTTCGGGTAGAGGATTTTTTTGCAATTATCAATGGTTGCCCCGCATGGATTCGAACCATGGCTCACGCCTCCAAAGGGCGGTGTGCTACCATTACACAACAGGGCAATAAATATGTGCCGGCATATTATCCGGAAAACACCAAAGAACTCAACAACTTATTTTCAAAAGATCATTTCCCGAACTCCGAATTAGGAACCGCACAATAGCAGTTCTCCTCAAAAATACCAA
>DYQZ01000034.1 GCA_020719005.1 Candidatus Omnitrophus sp. | reverse complement strand
ACCAATGATCGCAAGGGACATGGTGATCAAGAAAGCCTTGCGTTTACCAAGTTTCGCCGAGATCCACGTCGTAACGGGAATGGCGAAGAATGCTGTACAAATAGCGCCGATCATCCCATTGAAACCAAGAAGCGCCCCGCCGTTCTTATACATGAGGTCCATGGTGCTCTGGTTACCAAAAACATAAAAGAAAATAACATACGCTGTAAAAGAAGCCGCCAGCATGAAGCCGTTAAAGATAAGGAATGTGACGGCACAAAGTTTGACGAACGGACCGCATTTGAAAGACGTAAGGCAATTATTCCAAATGTCTTTGAGGACATTGAGCGCGCCCTTTTTCTTCTGTGGCCGCGGCAGATTGCCATAAAGCTCCCGGTTGAAGAATGCCGGAAGGATGCCGAACACCGTGATAAAGACACCGACGATGATCGCAACAACGCGTGCGCCATGGACAATATCCGTGAATCCCGTATAAATAATCGTTTTTGGAATGATCGTTATCGTGTTATCCCATAATTTTATCGAAAGATCCAATACGATCTCTTTTGAACTGATGAGGAGAAATACCCAGGGCGCGATCATCCAGACAGGCTGTGCAAAGAAACTGGCAAATGCCTGCAAACGTGTGCGTTCATGATAATCAGGGGTCATTTCATATCCCAAGGCGATCCATGGAATAGAAAAACATGCAAACGTAAGCACAAAGAGGCACTGGATCCCGAGCACATACCAGAAATAAAAGCCTTCGGTCTGCCCAGGCTGAAGCTGGAACATCATGGCCAACAGCACGCCTGAAAAAAGAGCTCCAAAAAAGATCCACGGTTTACGGCGCCCGTAAGGGGTGCGCGTATTATCCGAACTATAACCGATCAGAGGATCTGAGAACGCATCAAGAAAACGGGGAACAGCTCCGATGAGGCCAACAACAACAGGATTCACGCCCAATCCAAGGTTCAAGACAAGGATCAACTGGCCGATCGCAGCACCAGCGAACTGATTGACAAATGATCCCATACCATAAATAGCTTTTTGAGAGAAAGGAATGCGGTCTGCGGCAGCTGTCTGGTGGTGGGTCGGCTGATTCTTTTCCTGTGCCATTAACTACCTCCGTTTTATTTATAAAAAACGCTCTTTAAGAAATACTTTCTCTTACGCCGCAGCAGTAGCTTTCTTGCGTTTACGCGAATACGCATAATCAATGAGCTTTGCAAGCGTGCTCTTCATATCCTTACGGGGAACGATCATGTCCAAAAGCCCGTGGGCCAGCATGAACTCCGACGTCTGAAATCCTTTAGGAAGCTTCTGACGCACCGTGCTCTCAATAACACGAGGGCCGGCAAATCCCAACAATGCCTTAGGCTCTGCGATGATAACATCCCCGATACCGGCGAAAGAGGCCATGATGCCGCCCATCGTCGGATTAGTCAGAACAGAAATAAAAAGCTGTTTGGCCCGTGCGTGACGTGCCAATGCCGCACAGGTTTTAGCCATCTGCATCAAGGAAATACATCCCTCATACATACGCGCACCACCACCCGACCCTGAAACGATAATGATCGGAAGTTTTTTCTCTGTCGCATATTCAACTGCGCGCGCCACCCGCTCACCGACAACAGAACCCATGGACCCCATGATGAACTGCGAATCCGTGACCGCCACGACCACAGGCCGGCCATCGATCGTCCCATGCCCAGTGATCGCGGCATCGCTTAAGCCTGTCAATTTCTGATCAGCGGCGAGTTTATCTTTATAGGTCTTGACCCCTTTAAAATTAAGCGGATCGAGCGACAAAAGATCAGCATCCTGTTCGACAAAAGAGCCTTCATCCATCAAAAGCTCAATGCGTTTTCTCGCGGTCAATGTCAGATGATAACCGCACTTGAGACAAACGTTCTGATTGTTCTCGACTTCTTTGTTGTATGACGGCTGTTCGCACTCCGGGCACTTCATCCATACGCCGTCGGGCATAGTCTTGCGCTTGCTGACACGGACAAACGTATTGTTATCTTTTCCAAAAAGGCTCATGGATCATCCTTTGATAAGGGTGGTTCTTTTATGCTTTGGTCTCAAGACTATATAACGCGACTCCCGAAAGTGCTTTGGGATAAAAATAGGTACTCTTCGGCGGCATTTTCTCGCCGTTAAGCGCGATCGCCCGCAACTGCTCGATACGCACAGGATTAAGGATAAAAGCCGCATCCCCCATGCCGTTATCAATGAGGTTAAAACAATCTTCAATATCTTTATTGGAATACGTGATGTCCTCAGACTTGATATCCAGCTGATCAAAGACGAACGCTTTAAGGATAAGTGAATCAAGCCCGCGATAATCAGGCGAACCTTCTTTGATATATTCATTGATCTGCGACTTGTTCTTTAGACGCAACAGGAAGGCTCCACGGCGGGTATAAAGACCAAAGGCATGTTCATTGCGCCCGGCTTTAGCCAGCATGATCGCAAGGTCTTCCCGTTTCTTGACCGCGTCCACCCGAAAACGGTTCTCGAGAAAAGCAATATCCGGCGGGAACTTCTTGACGATCCGGTGGATCGGGAAGATCTGAAGTTCTTTGGAATCTATATTCGTGAAATACGTCATCACGTAATTCCAGGGCTCCTCGCCCGTGGCGTCAGGGGTTTTCGCAAACATCATCTCGCGATAACGCTTGGAAACCTCAAAACGGTGATGGCCGTCAGCAATAAAAAGGTTCTGCCCGTTGAAAACAGCGGCGATCTCCTTGATAAGCGCCTCATCATCCAAGCGCCAGACGGTATTATGTGTGCCGTCGGTCTCGGTAACATCCATAAAAGGCTTGGTCAGCATGATCTTCTTCAAGAAAATGCTCTCCACCTTCTTCTGACGATCAGAAAAACATACAAAAATTGGACTGCATGCGGCTTTCAGGGAACACCACAGTTTGAAGCGGTCTTCTTTAGCGCCCGCATGGGTCTTTTCATGAGGATGGATCTTGGCACTCTCATCCTCGATCTTCATGACCGCCAGAAAACCCATCCTGCTATAACGCTGACCTACGATCTTATAATCCTGTTTCAAATAATAAATACATGGTTTCTCGTCCTGGACAAGAATACCATCCTTAAGCCACTGCTTAAGGGTCTCACCAGCCTGGGCATAACGGGTATCATCCTCCCCGTGTTTGGCATCAGCCTTGGCGAGCATCACATGAATGAAGTTATACGGACTGCGCTTCTTGAGGATCTCTTCCTGCTCAGGCGAGATCACATCATAAGGAGGGCAGACGACCTTATTCAGATCGCTTACTTTATCCGTGTTATACACAAGACCGCGAAAAGGCTTTATAAGTGACATTATTTATACTTTCTTAATAATTAAATAGGGATATCCCCGCTTCCTATGCGGAAATTATCTGATAAGTATACACAAAATTTGGATTTTGCCAATAAAAAGAGGCGGAGATGTCAGCGAACTCCCTGCAGGAAGCCTTGCAGATCTGCCAGCGGAACACTAGAGATAATGACAGGCTCAAGGCCGAACATCCTTTCTTGAAGCGCCGCGACCACGGCATCATTGACCTCAAAAGAAACAGCGCCGCTGTGAACATCCACACTCAGATCGATCTTCTGAAGATCAATACCGCCGACCCGCGCGGCAGGATCCACTTTGGACTCGACTACACCAGGAACAACATACTCTTTGCCCTGGACCGCATTATTGATAAATGCCGCCGCCCCTGGAACATCAACCCCAATGACATCGAGGGCCGCCCCGTAATTCTCCCCTGTGAAAGGATTAACATGTTCGGACGGATAAATGATCCAATATCCGACAGAACTGCCGCGCACAAGATCGGCAGGGAAAGGCGTCTTCCAGCCGAAGCCAGTCTGAACACCAGCCTCAGTGGCATAAAAAGCAATTATCCCGCCGTTCTCCGTAGTCCCGAACGCGTTTCGCGACTGGCGCAGCAGCTCTTCGGCGATCCCCTTGTAAAGTCTCGCCGTTTCCATATCGCCAGCTCCCGCAAGACGCACGGCAGACACCTGCAATGCCATCACAACACCGCCCGTCCACTCAACAGTTCCCAAAGGACGAATACCGCCGCGCTGAGAAGTGGCCAATGAAGACCTCGGATCCGTGAAATCGGTCAGGGTCAGCGTCTTCATTTCCCCGCCGGGGATCGGCGCTTGCACGCGCACAAGAGCCGCATTGAGCATCTTATTGACCAATGCCTTAAGTTCCGACGCAGGGAGTTCCTGACCAACACGACCAAGCAAGGTCCAGGAATAAGCATCCGTAACAAAATTCTCCGGCTGATTGCCTCGGCTCTGCAGGATATGCCCATCGACATAAAGATACCTGTAAAAATATTCTTTACCTTTATCAGCCGCCTCTTTCCATTTCTTATCACCGTATACGTTATGGAGCGCATAGAAGAACGCCACCGCATCCATATGCGGCTCTGTATTAACAACGCCGGGCTCACGATTGCCGTCCGCCACCCCGCCATCGGCATCCTGAAAAGACAGCAGAAGATCTCCCATGGCCAATGCCAAAGGCTTGTATTTTTGCGGATCAACATTAAGAGCAGACAGACCGATCCAGGCGCTTGGCCCGGGCGTAATAAAATATTCAAGCCCTGCGTCCCCCGTATTGATATTAACGGCATTCATGAATCCGCGCTGTCCGTTGATCGGCGCGGCTAGGCGTGGATTAGACAGGCCGTTCATAAAAAAATCCATGATCGTCCGGGCATACGCATCTTCTCCAGCGGCTTTAAAAGCACCTGCCTGCACAGCAAGGTCATACGCAAAAGCAATATTCTCTAACTGAGGCATACCGACATGACTGGGAACAAGCCTGGTATCAGGATCCTCCAATAATTTGACAGCCCGCATGGCTTTCTTGTTAAAGTCCCCGGCATTAACATCTCTAATAACTTCAGCATGGCCCGACGACGCTAAAAATACACCAAGAGCCGTCAATAAGAACGCCTTCTTGATCGAACGGACACCCGTCCCCAGCAATTTCTTCTCAAAAACGCGCGGCCCCTCCAATGTTGAAATACCCGGTCCAATAGGCGACGCGTCAACGGTCTCAACAATAAGTCCCGTATCCGGCTCCTTCACACTCGCGGCCGGATCATTCTCAAGAACAGGATGAACAGCCATCCCGCCGGCAAAATATTTACGCGGGATCACCTCCCCGGTATAGATATCTTTCTCTTCTCGCACATAGTTATAGACGCCCTGTTTGAACGCTTCGACATAGTTGTTGTAAATATGTTCAATCGCCGTCGGATCGCCATGCGTTACGCCCTCAACCTTGTTCTGATCAGCATACGCCCGGCCTAACAAAGACTCCTTCATACGCTTTTTGTACCATGTCGCCAGGATCAGCGCCCGATGGATCTTACGCAAAGGGGCGAATTGCGCGCCTTCATTCACTTCTTTTTTGATCACAGGCAAAATGCTCTCACGCATCATTTGCCGGGATATCTCATCGGCCGCATTTACATCAGACGCCTGTCCATTCGCTTGGGCAAGCGCATGGTCGCTGTCAAGCATCACATCAAGCGTATCTCCGGTGATATAAACCGCCCCGGCATTCTCATAAACCCTAGCCTGGCCTGAAACGATCCACACCTTGTTGAAGACATCGGTTGGGATATTTGTTGTCCCAAAAAAATCGTATGCTTTCGCATACACCTTATTCCAGAAATCTTTTCCTGTTGCGCCCTCGGGATACATCAGAGACGAAGTAAGCTGTTTTAAAATATGATCCAGTTCCAGAAGTTCACGCCCCATACGCGTCCGTCCGAAATCAGGCTGAACGATACGATCATGTTCAAGCGGAGATAAATTGACCCATATCCCCTCTTCAGGGGTCGCAAGCGCGGCGAAGAAATGCCGAACGAGACGATCAGCCTCTTCTTGATCAACGGTCTTTTTATCTCCGGGAGCCAGCAAGAATTGGAAACGGAAAGGTTCTTTCGGATCAACTTTCATCCCCTGCAAGGTCGCAGGGACCATCGGTTGACTTAGCCCGATCATACTACCAGGCTCAGGCATCTGTGACACTTGCGCTTGAGCAACGCCAGTCGTGATATGACTAAAAAGAAAAGTACACACCATTACCGTGCACATGATCTTTTTTAAGATGCCCCGCATAAAAAGACTCCCAGTATTCAACATATCTTCGAGAATATCACCCCAAAACCCACCTTATAAAGTATATACTATTTTTATATATAAAAACAAGAAGACCAAGAATGCCCGAAGGTTTTCTTGGTCTGTTGTAAGTACTTGATATAGAATGAGATGCTGCTGTATGAAGCCGTTCATCGCAGTCAGTGAATGGGCACGATCAGATGACTTTGAGGGAAAACCCTAAACATGTAAAGCTTCCATAACAGCCTCAGGGCTGACATCGGCAATGCGAAGTAGCGCCAATGCAGGGCCTTCTGGCTTACGTCTCCCCTGCTCCCAATTCTGCAACGTATCGACACTGACACCGATCATATGAGCAAACTCTGTCTGGGACTTATGAAGCTTGGCACGGATCTTCTTTACAATTACAGGGCTGAATTTAAAAACCCTGCGCGGTTTTAATTCCCCGCGATGGATCACTCTGACCTGGTCAATACCGGTTAAAAGGTCTTTAAAATCATTGTCTTTCATAACACACCGTCTTTCACGTGATCACTCAATACCTTTAACTGCGCTTTTGTCAGATCATCTTGTTCAGACTTTTTATAAGGAAGGATCAAATAGATCGTCTCTTCCTTCAAAAAGTAATAATAAATGATCCGCAACCCGCCGCTTTTTCCGCTCCCTGAAATACTCCAGCGCAATTTTCTTAGACCATGCCCGCCGGGAATAACCACCCCTGTGGCAGGATTAGCGATCAGCGCCCATTGCAATTCTCTGTACTCGTCATCCGAAAGAACATCTCGGATCTTTCTGGTAAAGATCAACGACTCAATGATCTCCACGATCCCCCTTTCTCACAAGAGAGTATACGCCATTGGCGTATCATTGTCAACTTGTGATAGTTAGCTTTTCAACTAAACAGGGGGGATTTGTAGTATAACGATATTTGATGATTAATCAACGATTGTTTTGCTTGGTAAAAATTAAAGCTCTGGCGGGAATATTTCACGAAGATAAAGAAACTTCCTTCACCACAGGGACGTGAAGGAGCTTAATAACTCCGGACGCAACGAATACCGGCACTCGTGGTCTTGTCTCCTCCATCCTCTGGCGATCCCCATTGATCACCATCCGGGAAATCTTGATACCAGGCATTGTCAGCATCGTAATCCGTCGATGACCAATAACAATCCCACTCGAATCCAACCAGCGATCCCGTATTACTATTCACCCAAAGAATATCGTTGAGCTCATCTTTTGTAGGTAAACGCCACCCCGACCCCAAACTATTACAATAATCCACCCCATCATACCAAGATACAGATCCAATATTCGCGTCCGCAGGAATTGTCATATAACCCGACCCCGCATATACGGCCGTCACGCCATCACACGCCTCCCCGATCGCCTTCCCGGAACAAGGGTCAGGGGTCCCATTGGTCACGACCATATCATCACCGCTAAAATACACATACCCGGTAGATCTGATATCCTCTGTCGCATCAACCCCATCCGGGCCAACGGACGAAATAGCATAGTATGATCCATTTCTGCTGTACTGATATGTAGGGTCCGTGGAATTAAAAGGATCTGGCAGAACCGCTGAGATCATTTTGGGGGAAGCACCGGTCAAGTCGGTGGTGATAGTTGTCGGAAGGGTATTCGCATGATTCATCCGGTAGGACTCAACTGCCGCCTGAAGTGCCTTTACCTCACGCTTAGCTTTCGTGACATTTGCCTCATCACGCATCCCCTTTAGACGAGGAATAGAAATACCCATGAGGATCGCGATGATCGAGACCACCATCAAGATCTCAAGGATCGTGAAACCCCGCGCCTTCACGCGCCTACCGTTCTTAGGAAAATCAGAGACGAGACGAGACGAGACGAGACGAGACGAGACGAGACGAGACGAGACGAGACGACGTTGAAAAATGTGGTATGTTTGTCATCCAAACTCCATTGATCAGAAAATAAAAACCTTACGCGCTTATTTTAAAGCGTTGTTCGGGACGCGCAAGTTTTTTCTGTAATTCTTCGGATCAGGCGTTGGGGCATGAGCCGCCGCTGGACGCGGGGCAGGATGCGCACGCGGGCTTTTCGGCTTTGGGTGCGTCTTTTTTCTTGTAGTCAGTTTCGTAGAAGCCGGTGCCTTTGAAAATGACGCCACTGCCGGGACCGATCAAACGCGACAGCTTTTCTTTGCCGCACTGGGGGCACTTGGTGAGTTTTGGTTCGGTCATGGTCTGCAGTGCTTCAAAGGCATGGCTGCAGGCATTGCACTCGTATTCATATGTGGGCATAAATACCTTTAACGTTGCGATCCCTCCGGCCTTCGGCCGTTCGGGATGACATTATTTAAATATTTTCTTCATTTTATCTTTGATCGACTCTGATGAAGACAGGTCTTCACCACTGGCTTTGGCAAATTCTTCCAGAAGGCGTTTTTGTTCATTATTAAGTTTCTTGGGGACATCGACCATCACGCGCACGAAAAGATCGCCTGAGGTGCCTTCAGAGCGCAGGTCAGGCATACCTTTTTCACGCATACGGAATGTTTTCCCGCTTTCGGTGCCAGCCGGAAGTTTCATGGTCACAGGGCCTGCGAGTGCAGGCACATCAACCTCGCCACCGAGCGCGGCTTTAACAAAACTAACCAAGAGATCCATTTCAAGGTCATTGCCGGAGCGACGGAAAACGGTGTGCGCCTTCACACGGATGAAAATATAAAGATCCCCTGGCCCGCCGGGTCCAACCTCACCCTCACTACGAAGGCGCATCTGAGAATCTGTATCAACACCTTTAGGAAAAGTGACTTCTATCTCACGCACATGCTTGATCGCACCGCGACCCTGGCATTTTGGACACGATTCCTTGATAATGCGCCCTGCCCCACGGCATGACGGACACGTCTGTGCCATACGGAAGAAACCGTTATTCATCATGACCTGACCCTGACCGCCGCACGCCTGACAATCCGACAGTGCCGTGCCACCCTTGGCCCCGTTGCCGCTGCAATCTTTGCACACTTCGTTGCGCGGGACCTTGATGGTCTTTTTTACACCCTTGAATGCTTCCTCTAACGTAAGCTCAGCTTCATACTGGATATCACGGCCGCGCGCCGGACGACGCTGACGCGATGAAGAACGCCCACCGCCGAATGAACCGCCGAAGAACTGACCGAGAATATCATCAAGACCACCACCATCACCGAACACGCTTGAGAAGTCCGCACCGCGGAAAATATCATCCGACGTGTAGTTCTGGTCAATACCCGCATGACCATGCTGATCATAAAGTTGACGTTTCTGGGCATCGGAAAGAACACCATACGCCTCGGAGATCTCTTTGAATTTCTCCTCCGCCTGTTTCTTTTCAGACTCCTGAACCCGGTCAGGATGATGACGCATTGCAAGCGCCCGATAGGCCTTTTTGATATCCGAGGCTGCCGCGTCTTTTTTAATACCCAAAATTTCGTAGTAGTCTTTTTTCATATGTCACGACGAGACGCCCCGGCCTTTAGGGCCGGGGACGGTCACATCAATTATTTGTCGTCTTTCACTTCAAAGTCCGCGTCGATCACACCATCGCGGCCTGCGCTCTTTTTATCATCCTTCGGCGCTTCTCCTTCAGGAGCGGCTCCGGCACCCGCGGCCGCAGCAGCGGCATCAGCCCCTGGCTGACCGGCTTGAGCTGAGGTGGCTTTATACATTTCCTCAGCGAGCTTATGGCTTGCCTTGGTGAGCGCTTCCATCGACGCCTTGATACGATCAGCTGTCTTGTCTTTGATGGCCTGCTTTAAGGTCTCAAGTTCTTTCATGATAGTGTCGCGTTCTTCCTGCGGCACCTTTTCGCCATAATCCTTGAGCGCTTTCTCCGTCGAATAAACAAGCGTATTAGCCTGGTTCTGGAGTTCTGCCTCTTCTTTACGCTTGGTATCTTCTTCGGCGTATTTCTCGGCTTCCTTCACCATCTTCTGGATCTCATCTTCCGAAAGCTTTTTGGGAGAGGTGATCTGGATGGACTGTTCCTTGCCGGTTGCCTTATCTTTGGCATGCACATGCACAATGCCGTTAACGTCAATATCAAAAGTAACCTCGATCTGCGGTACGCCGCGTGGTGCGGGCGGGATACCGACGAGATCAAAGCGGCCGAGCTCAACGTTATCATTGGACATCTGCCTCTCACCCTGCAGGACACGGATGGTGACCGCAGGCTGATTGTCTTCAGCGGTTGAGAACACATTCGTTTTCTTGGTCGGGATCGTAGTGTTGCGTTCAATCATCTTGGTCATAACGCCACCCATGGTCTCAATACCCAGGGTTAGCGGAGTAACGTCCAACAAAAGAACATCCTTTACATCGCCTTTGATAATACCGGCCTGAACAGCAGCGCCGAGCGCCACGCATTCCATCGGGTCAATACCACGCTCGATCTTCTGTCCTGCTTCTTTCTCAACAAAGTTCTGCACGATCGGCATACGCGTCGGACCGCCGACCATGATGATCTTATCAACCTTGACCTCTTCACCAAGCTTAGATGTCGCATCCTTCATTGCCTGACGGATCGGACCACGGCAACGCTCAACGATCGGGTTCACGAGCGCATCGAGTTTTGCGCGATCGAGTGTCTGTGTTAAATGCTTCGGACCTGAAGCATCCGCCGTGATGAACGGCAAATTGATATCCGTCTGCACAGTGCTTGAAAGTTCAACCTTGGCTTTTTCAGCCGCTTCACGCAAGCGATGGAACGCCATCTTGTCCTGTGAAAGGTCAACGCCTGTTTCTTTCTTGAATTCATTAACAATGTGCGCGATCAAGGCATTGTCCATATCTGTGCCGCCGAGCAAATTGTCGCCGCTGGTCGAGAGAACCTCGAACGTTCCGCCTTCGCCCATCTCAAGGATGGTCACGTCCAGCGTTCCGCCGCCAAGGTCGAACACCATGATCTTCTGTTCTTTGCCTGCTTTATCGATCCCGTATGCCAAACAAGCAGCAGTCGGTTCGTTGATAATGCGCATGACCTTAAGGCCCGCGATCTCACCTGCATCCTTGGTCGCCTGACGCTGATTGTCATTAAAATACGCCGGCACCGTGATCACAGCGCCTTCGACCGTATCGCCGAGATACTTTTCGGCATCTGCCTTGATCTTCTGCAAAATGAACGCCGAGATCTGCTGAGGCGTGAAATCCTTGCCCATCACGCTGAACTTATGATCCGTCCCCATTTTCCGCTTGGCCGCATAGACCGTGCCTTGCGAATTCATGGCTGCCTGACGGCGCGCCGGTTCACCGACCAGACGCTCGCCTTCTTTCGTGAAAGCCACAAAGGAAGGGAATGCTTTCCCTGACGCCACACCTGCGCCTTCAGCTGAGGGGATAATTACCGGACGTCCGCCTTCCATAACCGCAGCCGCGGAATTTGATGTCCCTAGATCAATACCAATGAACTTCGCCATATATAACCTCCTGGATAATAAAATTGTTTTTTAAAAAATACCAACTGCTTATTTACTGATCCGCCTTCTTTGAAACCTTGACCTTGGCAGGGCGCACCACGCGCTCGCCGAGCTTGTATCCTTTCTGGAACACTTCAAGCACCGTTTCATCTTCATGGTCCGCGGACTCTTCGACCAGAAGTGCTTCGTGATATCGGTGGTCGAATTTCTTGCCTAATGCCTCGATCTCAACCACATCATAATTCTTCAATAATTCCTGCATCCTTTTAAAGACCATCTCAACGCCTTTAAGAAGCACATCACTGCCCGTTGAAGAAGCTTTAGCCGCAGCGATCGTACGCTCAAAATCCTCATAGAACCCGAGCATCTCGATGATCACTTCTTCATGCGCATATTTGATGAGCTCGGTGCGTTCGCGTTCATGACGCTTGCGCATATTATCGAACTCGGCAAAAAGACGGATATATTTATCCTTAGCCTCGCCGACTTCCTGCATTAACTTTTCTTTTTCATCCATCAAGGGCGCCTCTGACGTTTCATTGCCCTCTTGGACTTTATTGTCATCTGACATAATTAGGTCCTACGCAACTTCATTAATGATCTCTGATACACACTCGAGCGCGGAAACCACGCGCTGATAATCCATCCTCGTTGATCCTAATACCGCGATCGTACCCGACGATCCGTTCTTGATCTGAAAACGGGAAACAGCCAGCGCACAGTCCTCAAAAGCATCACACGCGCTCTCCTGACCGATATAGATCTTGATCTTGCGGTCGAGATTACGCTGAAGCACCTCGAGCACGCGTTCTTTTTCTTCAAGTACCTTCAGAATATAAGCCATCTTCTGGATATTCTGAGCCCCCAGCACATACGGCAGATAATTCATCCCGCGGCATACAAAACGACGCGGCACACCGTCGATCGTCACAATGCTCATGCAATGCGTCAGGTCAGAGACAACCTCTGATGTTTTCTCAAGAAGCGCTTCAAGTTCACGCACACCACGCTCATATTCGCGCTGAACGCTCAAACGCTCTTCTTCAATAAAATGGATCTCCTGCATCAGAAAATCCACATAATAACGGTATCCACGCTGTGTCGGTATACGCCCTGAGGACGTATGCGGATGCGTCAAAAAACCATCTTCTTCAAGTTCCGCCAGGATATTACGGATCGTGGCCGAGCTGATATCCTGCGTATATTCTTCCGCGACCAATGCAGAGCTGACAGGGGCCTCTGTCTTAATATACTGACGCACGACCATCCCTAAGACAATATCTTTTCTTACACGGGGATCATTACGGACCATGAACGCTCCTCTCATCGGTTACGAAATCATCATATCGTCATCCCGAACGAAGTGATCGTTCGCCCGAACCTCGGCGATGTCTTTCTCCATTCGACATGACATTTGATTTTTAGCAGTCTCGGTGCCTTTTTGCTAGGCGCGCATTATAAAAAAAAGATAAGTTTCTGTCAACTTATCTATCCGAAAGTCATTTCTACTTATTCTCTACCCTCGCAGGAACTGCTTTATCTTCTTCAAAAAGCTGCTGGTCGCTCTTCATTTTACCTGAAGGATAGAACTCCATATGCCTGACAAGACGACCCTGCTCAAATGTATCTTCTGCTGTTTTCAGCCCCTTTTGATCGTAGAGGACAAAAACCCCTTGGCGTTGATCATCTTTATAAAGACCTTCTGCCTTCAGCTGGCCATTGTCATAATATTCCTTAGCAGCACCCTGCTTAAGGTCTGAAACGACCGGAATGATCCAATGGACATTGCCGCTCTCATAAAACTCACGCCACGTAGGATCATTGACAACGCCCTTCTCATAAACAGCCTGAACGCGCACACGTCCGCTTTTATAAAAGAACTTTGCCTGACCGCTTAATTGATCATTCTCAAAGAACCCCTGAAGCGAAAGTTCACCCGTAGGATAGAATTCCTTACCCGACCCCTCACGCAAACCGCCGGCAGCCTCATAAGAACCTTTTAATTTACCGTGCGCATAATATTCACGGATACTGCCATGCTGAACACCGTTCTTATAATCATATTCCCGGCGCACATCTCCGGAAGGGAACATTTCCTTGCTTACCCCGTCCTCTTGATTATGGCGGAACTGGCGTGCGAACTTAAGGAGCGTTTTCTCGTCGTATTCTTTGACCAGACCATCGCGCCAACCATCAATATAGGGTTCCTCCAAACGTATCCTGCCTTGAGGATCATAAACCGTGCGAAGTCCATGAAGCGCACCTTCACGGTAGAAGCACTTGAAGAGGATCTTGCCACTTGGTGCAAACTCTTCATAAAGACCGTCGGGCTTTCCGTTCAAATAAGTTCCGGCAGCGCGCAGAAGCCCGTCAGGATAAAAAGCCCTGAAACGACCATGCGGCACACCGAGCTGATAAGACACTGTCCGTGTGCGCTTGCCGTCTTGATCGAACTCATCAAAAAGCCCGTCACGAATAGCCTCAGCCCTCGCCCAAGAAGCCGCAAGCATGAGCGCGAAAATTGCTAAAAGAAAATACTTTGATCGCATATATCCTCATTGTAGCAGAGCCGCCGCCGCTTGAAACTCAAAAATTTGTCAAAGAACAAAGTCCCCGTCATCCCGAGCAAAGCGAGGGATCTCATCAACTAGCTCGGCGATCCCTCGTCGCTTCGCTCCTCGGGATGACGGACACATCTATGCCTTTATCTGTGGCGTCAACACGTATCTTTCCGCCGTCGTGCACATCACCCTTGAGCATCTTAAGCGCGATGACATCCGAAAGCGAACGTTGGATAAGCCGCTTGAGAGGCCTTGCCCCGAACTCGTGATCAAATCCATTCTCCGCGAACCAGGCGCAGGCTTTCTTGGTAGCCTCAAGCGAGATCTTCCGATCCGCCAGACGCACCCGCAGCATATTGAGCTGAATATCGACCAGATGCACCATCGCATCCTTGTCCAGCGGATCAAAGACAATGACCTCATCAATGCGGTTCAAGAATTCAGGACGGAAATGTCCCCGAAGCGCCGCCATGATCCGGATCCTGTTCTCTTTTTTGTCGCTCTTTTCCGACGGGTCACCGGTGCCGATGTTTGAGGTCATGATCACGATCGTGTTCTTGAAATTGACCACACGCCCCTGTCCGTCGGTCAAACGCCCGTCGTCAAGGACCTGCAAGAGCACATTGAACACATCCGTATGCGCTTTCTCGATCTCATCTAAAAGGATCACGCTATAAGGTTTGCGGCGCACCGCTTCGGTCAATTGCCCGCCTTCATCATATCCAACGTAGCCAGGAGGCGCACCGAGCAAGCGCGCCACACTATGCTTTTCCATATACTCGCTCATATCAATGCGGATCATCGCCGCCTCGTCGTCAAAAAGAAATTCTGCGAGTGCCTTGGCAAGTTCTGTTTTCCCGACCCCTGTCGGCCCGATGAAAATAAAAGACCCTGTCGGACGATGGGGATCACTTAGGCCTGCTCGCGCCCGGCGGACAGACGCCGCCACGAGCGAGATCGCCTCATCCTGCCCGACCACGCGCTGTCTTAATTTATCCTCAATATGGACCAGCTTTTCAGCCTCGCCCATGAGAAGTTTATCCAGCGGGATCTTGGTCCATTTTGAAATAACAGATGCCACGTCCGCTTCGTCAACCTCTTCTTTGAGCAAAGCCTGCCCGTTCTGCATCTTTAATAGTTCATTATTCTGTGCCGTCATTTCCTTATCCAGCTCAACAAGCTTCCCGTAGCGGATCTCGGAGGCGCGCGCAAGGTCGCCCGCACGCTCTGCCTTTTCTCCGTCGATCTTCAATGTCTCGATGCGTGCCTTCACCGAACGGATGCGCGTGATCACTTCTTTTTCTTTTTGCCAGCGCACACGGAGTTTTCCGCTCTCTTCTTTAAGAAGCGCCTGCTGTTCTTCAAGTTTTTTCAACCGCTCGCGCGACGCCGCGTCTTTTTCTTTCACCAGCGCCTGGCGCTCGATCTCAAGCTTCCTGAGAATGCGCTCTTTCTCATCAAGCGCATGAGGCATGCTGTCGATCTCGATGCGCAATTTTGATGCCGCCTCGTCAATAAGATCAATTGCCTTATCCGGCAAAAAACGATCGGTGATATAACGGTCCGACATCACGGCTGCGGCCACGATCGCGTTATCCTGAATGCGCACGCCATGATGGACCTCATAGCGTTCTTTAAGCCCGCGCAGGATCGCGATCGTGTCATCAACAGTTGGCTCACTGACCAACACCGGTTGAAAGCGCCGCTCCAATGCCGCATCTTTTTCAATGTGTTGACGGTATTCATCCAAGGTCGTTGCCCCCACACAGCGCAATGTCCCGCGTGCGAGAGCCGGCTTTAACATGTTCGATGCATCAAGCGCGCCATCTGCCCGACCCGCACCAACGATCGTATGCAGTTCATCAATGAACAGGACTACATCCCCGTCCTTCTCTTCCACTTCTTTAAGGACAGCGCGCATGCGCTCCTCGAACTCACCGCGGAATTTGGAACCAGCGAGAAGTGCGCCCATATCCAAGGTAACAACGCGCCGGTTCTTCAAACTTTCCGGCACATCACCGGACACCACGCGCTGGGCAAGCCCTTCGACGATCGCGGTCTTTCCAACGCCGGGTTCACCGATGAGGACCGGATTATTCTTTGTGCGCCGCGAAAGCACCTGCACCACCCGACGGATCTCTTCATCCCGCCCGATCACAGGATCAAGCTTGCCCTGCTCAGCAAGGGAAGTAAGGTCACGCCCATACTGTTCAAGCGCGGTCTTTGGTTGTTCCTGTTCATTATGTTGTTGCATATCCTGCTCCTTAAACCATTACCCATTCTTGTCACTCTACCATACAGAGTGCCAACAGCAGATCAAAAAATTTTCAGCCCTCGTCCTGCTTCATCTCTAAAATGATCTTGATACCACTAATATTCACGTGCTGTTCTTCCATTAAATATCTGA
>DYQZ01000033.1:8767-16967 GCA_020719005.1 Candidatus Omnitrophus sp. | reverse complement strand
ATACGTGGACTGGCCACGTCTGAAAGATAGGCCGCCGCTCCTATTCCCAACGGGATCGCAACCACTAAGGAACCAACCGTTACCATCAAAGAACTGACCAACATCGGCAAAAGTCCGTAGGTCGGCTGATCATATGCATCCGGGTTCCAAATAGGGGACGTAAAGAAATGACCAACACTCACGACCTTGAAGGCCGGAAGAGCATTTTTCAAAAGAAGAATGAATATCCCTATCAGAACAATGACCACCAGGATCCCGTTCATCAAAAAGAAATATTCAACGAGTTTTTCTTTATGTCTTCTTGTCATACACACTTAAAAAGAATGGCAAGGCGAAACAACTCCTTGCCATTCGACCATCCTCATGTTTTCTTATAGACCAAACTTGGCATTCGCCGCCTTGTATTCTTCGGCAGTCACTGGATAAAAACCTTCTTCCTCAACCACCCGCTGACCCTGTTCAGAAAGCTCGAACATCAGAAAAGCCTTGATCGCCCCGGAAGGAGTGCCGTCCACATACTGATACAAAGGACGCGCGATCGGATACGCTCCGCTTTCAACAGCGGTTTTATCAAGCGGACTTTTGTAAGCCCCGCCTTCTTTCATCGCGACATCCACAATAGCCACGCCGGAAGCACTTCTGGCATAACCCACACCGATATAACCAATACCGGAAGGATCGGCTTTGACAGCTTCAACGATCTGGGAATTACCATTCATCGTATTCATAGTCGAAGCATATTCCCCCTTCAGGACCATTTCACGAAAGAAACCGTAAGTCCCCGAATTCGACTGACGACCATAAAGATTGATCGGCATATTGCTCCCACCGACATCAGCCCAGTTTTTGATCTCGCCGCGGAAGATCTTTCCGATCTGATCGACACTCAACTTTGTTACAGGATTCTGTCCGTTAACGACCACGCTTAAGCCGTCAATAGCAACAACAATACGACTGGGAGACACTCCCGTCGAAACAGCGCTCTCAACCTCTTTGGCATTGATCGCGCGTGAAGCATTCGCGATCGCACATTTCTTGTTCACCAGAGCCGCGATACCGGTTCCCGAGCCGCCGCCCGTGACCGAGATCTTGACGCCAGGATTCTGCTGCATATAGATCTCTGCCTCTTTCTGGACAAGATTGATGATCGTATCAGAACCCTTGATCTGGATCATCTCAGCAGAAGCTACACCACTAAAAAGCGCCAATCCGATAACAGCCATCCCTACTTTAGACATCACTTTCATACTTCCTCCTTAAAATGGTTTTTTTAAAATACCTTACTGAAGCAGCCTCACAGGACTGCTTCAGCAAGAACACCTTGTCTTAGAACTTGAAATTCAGATCCGCCTGAAAGATGCTCTCAGGAAGACTCGCACCCGTTATTTTATCGGAACGATAATAATCTAATCCTAACGATACATTCTTGGCCAGACCAATATCCAAGATCGCTTCATGTCCCTTAACATTAGTTACTCCACTATAACGATCGGAATCTGGATAAATATCGATCCAAGCATAACTTTCCAACTTCACATACTGATACTTGAACTGCCAATCACCTTTTGCCGCACCAACTTTTGGATGACCAAACTTAAGACCCGTCGCCCAACCGGTATTGTTACTGTTCACATCCGGATTATTCACATAATCACCAAAGACACCTACCATCTTGATCGGAGAACTTGTTTCCGCCGGCAAATTATAAACCAATTCAGCAGAACCAGCCAAAACCTGACTATATTGATACTTAGCGTTATCCGCACTTTGAGTATCTTTCCCATTAGTCAGACGATAAGGATTACTTGCAGCATTGGCATTGCTATCAGGATATTGATTGCTGTAATAAGTACCTGCGAACTTGAGATTTAAAGGATTCTCAAGCCCTGCGTTCAAGGAATAATTCATACCAGCCTGACCGTAGAACATACCGGCATCACCGGCATCAGTAGCGCTTTCACTCAATGTCCAGTAACCACCATTTAAAAAAGCATCTCCCATAAGGATGTTCGGAACATCTACATGAATGGAAGCACCTTCCTGATTAATATCTGAATCCCAAAGCATATCGGTGGTATACCACAAATAATTCTTGCTCAATGCATTATACTTACCACCGATCATGCGGACCGACGACATTGGCTTATATTCAGCCCAGGCATAATCAAGCCAAAGGTAATCCTTACCAGATCCATCGCCCAACGTTTCGTTAGTTGATCTTGCATCCGTATCTTCACCGGTAGCAAGACCAGCACCTACCTTAAATTTATCACCGGGTTTTGCTTCAACACCTAAACGCATACGAACACGCCCGCGATTTCGAACCGTTCCTCCAGTAGACGTAGCGCTCTTTTTTTGCTGAGTCTGATAACGCAAACGAACGTCTCCCTTGACCTTAACCGTCTGAACCCATGACGGGATCATTTCATTCGTGCCTTTTGCATTCTGCTTGGCAACTTCCTGCTTTGTTTCATCCGTTAAGATCTGCGCCTCATTCGCTGTCAGGACACCCTTTTCGACGAGCTTTTGAAGAAGGAGGTCCATCTCTCCTGCGCTCGCCGCACCGGCCGTGATCCCGAGCGCAACAAACCCTGTCATTAATATTGCCCCTAACTTTTTCAACATCTCATCCTCCCTTTTTTGGATTTAACTTATTCTCAATGATTGCCAAAAGTATACCGGAGGCCTGTGACAAATAAATGACACTGGTGTGAACTTTCTGTGACTTATTAAAGTGTTGCGAGCGCTAGGGTTATGCGATGGGAAGAATGATACTGAAGGTCGAACCACGACCTGTTTCAGAAACAACAGAAACGTCACCTCTGTGAGCAAGCACGATACGCTTGACGATGGAAAGCCCGAGACCATTTCCTCCAAGCTCACGCGAACGCGCTTTGTCGACGCGGTAGAAACGTTCAAAGATCCTCGGAAGGTCTTCTTCCGGGATGCCGACACCGGTATCTTCGATCTCAACACAAATAACATTCTCTTGAAGAGCGGCTCGTACTTTCACGGTGCCGCCTTCCGGTGTGTATTTAACAGCGTTATCGAGCACATTCAGAAAAACCTGTTCGATCTTCGACTCGTCCGCACTGATCTTAGGCAAATTCTCCGGAATATCCACCGTGATCCTAAGCGATTTCTTAACCGTTAATATCTCTAATATACGCAGACAGCGATCAACAACCGGTCGAAGTGCGACCGGAAACAAAACCATTTGCATCTTGCCCGACTCGATCTTGGCCAGATCCAGAAGATCATTGATCAAATTGGCAAGACGCTCACCATTATCATAAATAACACTGATGAATTCTCTGGCATTTTTAGGATCATCCAGCGCACCTGCCAGAAGTGCTTCGGCATACCCTTTAATACTTGAAACAGGCGTCCTCAATTCGTGCGAAACATTTGCCACAAAATCTTGCCGTATTTTTTCCAACCGTCGAAGCTGACTGATATCATGAAAAACAAGGACCGCGCCATCGAACTTTCCGTCTTTCATCATAGCCACCGCATTGACCCGGCATGTCCGATCTTCCGGCGTCAATAAGGTTATTTCTTCACTCGCCATACTATCTTTTCCCGACGCCATGCGGCCAAGGATATCCAAAACAGCTGTATTACGAATGACCTCCGCTGGCCGTTTTCCTTCCGGAGACATATCAACAGAGAAAACCTTTCTCATGGAGGGATTCATCAAAAGGATCTCGCCTTCTTTATTAACGACCATAACGCCTTCGGACATGCTGGACAGAACGGCATCCAGCTTTTCGCCTTCCTGCCTACTGCATTCGATCATCAATTGGATCTCATTAGACATATAATTAATGGCCCGGGCCAGATCACCAATCTCATTTCGCGCCACAACTGAAGGCTTTCTGGTAAAGTCGCCTCTGGCTATAGCTCGGGCGACACCCGCCATTTCACGAAGCGGACGGGAAATGAACACCGCCAATACAAACGTAAACCCCAGGCTCAAAAAAAGAACCGGCGCCAAAGAAAAGAAAATTATCTTCTGAAATTTTTCCTCAAAAGACTTCACGTCTGTCAACGGGATCGCAAAACGTAACACCCCTGCAGTCTTTTCTCCGCCAAAAGGGATCGCGGCGTAAAGCAGATACTTCTTGATCGTATAGCTATAGCGCTTGCTTTCTCCAAAGCCTTTCGCAAACGCCGCAAGGACTTCCGGACGATTAGCATGATTTTCAACAAGCTTAAGCCGCGCATCATCCAAGTCAGAATCGCCCACGACCTTTCCGTCCCTAGCAATGATCGTAACGCGCATGCCAAGATCCTTACCGATCCGATCGGCCAACATCGGAGCGTCAATCAACCCACCACGATCTTTCAACGATGTCTCAAGAAGATCCCGGCCGAGTGCCAATTCCCGCCGAAGACTGGCATTAAGATTGGAATCCAAATATGTATTGAGATGAAACGAAAGATAAAAGAAGCCGACCAGAAGACCGATAATGATCGCTGATCCAAATACTGCGGTCAATTTCCAGGGAAGATTAATCCTCATCATTATCTTGCCTTAAGCGATACCCCACTCCAACAACTGTTTCAATCAGTTCGCCCGCCTTACCGATCTTCTCGCGCAAACGCTTGATATGTGTGTCAACGGTCCGGGTACTGACCTCGGTATGAATATCCCAAATATCGGCCAGAAGTTTTTCTCTCGTCTGCACACGACCTGCCCGGCGCATCAAAAGCACAAGAAGTTCAAACTCGCGCGGAGCCAATTCAACAACACAACTACCCACAGTCACACGATGGGCCAAAACATCCACCACCAGAGAATCAACCACCAACAGGTCCCTCTCTGAATCATTGGCCTTTCTACGACGAAGGATGCCCTTGATACGTAACACCAGCTCCCGCAGACTGAAAGGTTTTACAATATAATCATCAACACCGAGTTCAAGGCCAACGATACGGTCGATCTCTTCACCTTTGGCTGTTAGCATAATGATGGGAATTGTCCTAAGCTTGTCATCCTGGCGAACCACACGACAGACCTCGAGCCCATCCATACCAGGCATCATGATATCAAGCACAACAAGATCGAACGGATGTTTAATGAGCAGATCCAACGCCGCTTCTCCGGAGAATACCACCTCACACGAAAAGCCGGCCTTCTCAAGGCTGTATTTCACCAGCTTCGAAATATCTTTGTCATCTTCAACGATCAATATCTTGCCCACGCCGATCACCATCCATCTTTCTTACGTTAATTGAACAAATACGAAGGTCAACTTCCTTCTTCGAACTACTCAATAATGTCATGCCCGTGTGAATGGCGCGTGAAAACAATGTAAAATTATTGTGAACTTCCTGGCTTATACAGGGATGGTAAACAAAAACCTGGAGCCAAACCCGACAGAACTTTCCACCTCGACGATGCCGTGATGTTGTTCAATGATATGCTTAACGATCGAAAGGCCGAGGCCTGTTCCGCCGAGTTCACGCGAACGCGCCTTGTCAACCCTGTAGAAACGCTCAAAGATACGGGGAACATCAGTGGCTGGTATCCCGATGCCAGAGTCTTCCACAACGATCTCGATCTTATTCTCTATTTTCCTGCCCGAGAACTTAATAGATCCACCAGGCTTATTGAACTTAATAGCGTTATCGATCAGATTGGTCAACACCTGCTCCATACGGGCGCGGTCCGCCGTTATCATCAGATCTTTCGACAACTCATCAATAATATTCAGCCCCTGTTTCCCGATCTGTGTTTGAAAATTGGACAAAACCTTTTGAACAAGCCCCTTAAGATCAAAGGTGGTCATATTTAACGCCACCTCCTGCGATTCGATCGCAGACAGGTCCAGAAGATCATTGATCAACTGACCCAACCGTTCCGCATGCTCGGAAACGATCTTCAAGAACTGCCGACTGTGTTCCTTATCCTCGAGCGCCCCGTCCAGAAGCGCTTCAACATAACCCTTGATCGACGTCAGCGGCGTTTTAAGTTCATGTGATACATTGGCCACAAAATCCCGGCGCATGGTCTCAAGTCTTCTTATTTCCGTAATGTCGTGTATAACAACGAGACACCCGCTGACGACGCCTTTCTCAAAGACCGGAGATGCGCTGATCCGAAAGATCTTTTTCACAGGATAATTCAAAGACAAATCCTTGGAAAAAACATTGCCAGTGATCAAAGCTTTGTTCATGATCTCAAAAATATCATTATTACGGATGATCTCCAGAAGTGGACATCTTTCACCCTGCTTATGCGTTATAGCAAATATCTTTTCAACAGCGGAATTGATCGAGATCACCTGACCTGACCCATTGACCACAATAACGCCTTCGATCATGCTCGAGAAAATAGCCTCAAGATGTTGGTTCTGGGTTTGTATCTCATAGATTTTGCTCTCCAGGTCATTGGCCATCTTATTCAACGTAGCGGCCAGTTCTCCGATCTCATCCCGAGAGTCTTGCGGTATTGCCCGACTAAAATCCCCTTCAGCAAACTTTCTGGAGACCTGGATCATCCGCTTGATCGGTTGGATGGTCTTGGCCGAAACGATCCATCCAAGGCCAAAAGCAAGAAAGACGGCCAGGATCATGCCCATAATAACGATCTCGCGCACTGTCCATAATGTCTTATCAACGCTCGTTAAAGGGATCGCAAGCCTGAGTGCTCCGACGATGCTTCCCTGATCCTGCACCGGCAAAGCCACATACAACATGTTTTTTTTGAGGGTATTGGAATAATGCGTGTCTTCGCCGACCTGTCCGCTCAGGGCCGCGCGGATCTCCCGTCTGTCCGCGTGGTTCTCCATCCTTAAGACTTCATCTGGAGATCTCTGGGAATCCGCGAGAACTTTACCTTTACTGCTAACGATCGTAATGCGGGCATTGATCTTGGAGCCGATGGATCTGACAAAGGCCATCAGATCGACGGTATTACTTCGAATAAGCTGTTCCGAGCTCATCTGGTTCTGGATCAAAATAGTCTGATTAACAAGCGAAGCTTTAATGTCCTGAAAAGAATTCTTTTCCAAACTCCTATCTAAAAAGAAAGCAACAACTCCAAAAGAAATGAGGACGACCAGAAAATAAGAAAGGATGAGTTTGAAATGAAATCGTTCCTTGAACACGCGCTCTTTACTCCTGTGTATTAAATCGGTAACCATACCCCTTGGCTGTAACGATCCGACCTGCTTCACCTTTTAACTTCTTGCGAAGCGTTCTAATATGGACATCAACGGTCCGCGTTTGAATATCGGCCGCCTCATCATACCCCCATATAGTGTCAAGAAGCTGCTCCCGGGATATCACCCTGCCCTTGGCTTTGATCAAGGTTGTCAACAGCTCAAATTCCTTGGCAGCCAGGTCGACCGGTCTGTCATTAACGCTCACTTGGATCCTCGCAAGATCAACCTTGAGGCCTCCGATACAAAAAGACTCCGTAACACTTTCTTTCTCACCACCACGCCGCAAAATAGCCTTAACCCGAAGACCGAGTTCACGAGGACTAAAAGGCTTGAGCACATAATCATCCGCACCAAGCTCAAGCCCAACCACACGATCAACTTCTTCGCCGTTAGCCGTCAAGAATAGAACTGGGATATTCTTTACACGGTCATTCTTCTTGATAGAACGGCAGATCTCAAACCCATCCTGCCCCGGTAACATCACATCCAAGATGATCAAGTCCGGAATAAGATCCTCCAACAACTCAAAAGCCTCATCACCGTCAAAGGCCTGGAAACATTCATAACCAGCCTTTTCCAGATTATATCGGACTAGCCTCGAGATATCTTTGTCATCTTCGACTATTAGGATCTTCTTTTTCGACATAAACAATATATTAACAGAAACCCGATCTTCTCTCACCGCTTTATTCCAAAAAGACGACACTTCACTGCGCTCCCTTCCCATACAAACAACAAGAAAGCCCTACTTTATCCGGCGCTTCACTGCGCCCCCTTTGGGGGGCTGGTGAAGATTATGTGGAAGCACCCCTAAAAAATCTTTTAGGGGTGCAGTTTTTCTTCTACAGAAACAAAAGACCTCTTCCCATACGGGTAAGAGAAAATAATGAATGGATTATTTACAGGGTAAACGCACCCGAAAGAATCCTTTCGGGTGCACCATTTCTTCTTATGGATTAACAAAAAAACCTTCTCCCATACGGGAAAGAGGTTATTCATTCAATAAATTATTCGAAGTATACGCACCC
>DYQZ01000033.1:0-8667 GCA_020719005.1 Candidatus Omnitrophus sp. | reverse complement strand
ACCATTTTCTTTTCTTGATTAACAAAAAAACCTCTTCCCATACGGGAAAGAGGTTATTCATTCAATAAATTATTCGAAGTATACGCACCCCCAAAAAATCTTTTGGGGGTGCACCATTTTCTTTTCTTGATTAACAAAAAAACCTCTTCCCATACGGGAAAGAGGTTTTTTTGTATTGGAAGAAAATGGTGGGCAGGCAAGGATTCGAACCTTGGAAGCACGGATGCAACAGATTTACAGTCTGTCCCCTTTAGCCACTTGGATACCTACCCACGAAAAACAAAGCCGACGAGAGGAATCGAACCCCCGACCAGCGGTTTACAAAACCGCTGCTCTACCAACTGAGCTACGTCGGCATAAAGAACGAAAACTCCTGCAACAGCTCACGGACTGCGTCGGCAAAAAAGCAAAAACATACGCGAACATGAACGCAAGCGGGGGCTAATATAGCAAATGACTAAATTTATGTAAAGAGAAGAATGTTCCTTTTTCTTTTTTTTGCTATTATAACTGCATGCTTTCATCCATGACCATCAAGAACTTCGGCATTATTGAGAATATCTCCATTGATTTCTCAAAAGGCCTCAATATCCTGACCGGCGAGACCGGAGCCGGTAAATCGATCCTGATCGATGCATTGCGCCTTTGCCTCGGGGAGCGTTTTCAGTCCAGTTATATGCGGGATAACGCAGAAAGCTGTACCGTTGAGGCTGTGCTTACCCTTTCGACTACCATTCGAAAAAAGATCGCACTGCTCGAAGACTTTCCAGGGGAAGATCATGAACTTATTATTCAGCGCACAGTCAATGCAGACGGGAAGAACCGCATTAAAATAAACGGCCTCGCCGCCTCGGTCGCCCAGTTAAAAGAGATCGGCGATTCCCTGATCGATTTCCACGGGCCTCATGATCATCAACAACTCCTGGCCCAGCATCAGCATTTAGTGATCGTCGACGCACTTACAGACTTTAAGGGGACATTAAAGGAATATTCCAAAGAATATACCGCCTACACAACCCTTCACTCCAAGCTCAAGGAATTAGATGAACTTGCCCTCTCACGCGACAGGGACATTGACCTTCTCGAACATCAGATCAAAGAACTCGAACAAGTCCCTTTAAATGAAGAACATCTAGAAGGACTTGAACGCGACCGCATCAAGATCAACAATGCGGAAAAACTTTATCAATATATCAGCCAGGCCCTGGCCATCCTTGAGAATGAAGAGATCAGCCTCGAGACCTTATTGTCCAAAGCCTTCAAACCCTTGAGCAATTTGTCTGATATCGACGATAAAGCGGCCCCACTAGTCGATCAGATCGCGCTCCTTGAAGACAATAGCCGTACCTTGTTATCTGATCTACGTGATTACGCCGACTCCTTAAGTTTTGACCCTGGTTATGCAAAGACCGTTAATGATCGGGTGGACGCTTATACGGATATTAAACGCAAATTCGGCCCCACCCTCGAGCAAGCCAAAACATTTTATGAGAACGCTAAAGAAAAATTCGCACTTCTCAGCACTTTTGAACAAAATAAAGAAGAATTGACCGCCGACATCAAAGCGGCTGAAACAACATTGAATAAGATCGCTAAAACAATCACCCATGAACGTAAGAAGACCGCGGATCTGTTAAAAAAGACCATTGAAAAAGAACTTCAGGAACTTGGGTTCAAGGCAGTGATCTTCGAAGCGCGTCTGGAGAAAAAGCAACTCTCCTCGGACGGCGCGGATGAGATTGTGTTCTATATCAGCACCAACGCCGGAGAAAGCCTTAAACCACTGGCTGATATCGTGTCTTCCGGTGAAGCCGCGCGGCTCATGCTTGCAATAAAGCGTGCGCTCATGAAAGTTGATCCGGTCCCTGTCCTTATTTTTGATGAGATCGACGCGCAGATCGGCGGGCGCCTTGGCACTATCATTGGCAAGAAACTAAAAGAGGTCGCCGAACACCGTCAGGTCCTTCTTATCACTCACCTGCCACAGATCGCCGCCTTTGCGCAAACACACTTAAAGATCGCGAAAGTCGTTGAAAAAGGGCGCACGAAAACGACCGTTGAACCGCTGACAGCCAAATCAAAGATCGATGAGCTCGCCCACATGATGGCTGGGGACGCCATGACCGACGCCGCCTTGAAACATGCCAAAGAAATGATCAAAGAAGCAGAAAAATACTCCTGAACACGCCTGTTATTACTTCAAAGAAAAAACTTGCCGACCGGATAAGAGCATGATATTTTAAACACTCCATTTTGGCCCGCAGGATGAACGCTGGCCGCTATCTTTATCCAGTAACATCACTTTATAAACATAAGGAGCCTGAATATGAAAAAGATCGGTATTTTAACCTCCGGCGGAGATTGCGGCGGACTGAACGGCGTTGTTAAAGGTGCCGCCCAGATGGCCAACAGCCTCGGCATCACCCCTTACGTGATCCCTAACGGCTACGCAGGGCTTTATAACCTCATCAATATGGAAACATTGACGGCTCTTACACCCGAACGCGTTGACAAGATCAATGCCAACTTGGCAGGCTCTGAAGCAGGCCACTCCCGCGTGAAGGTCAAGAAGATCGACGATCCAAAAAAGTATGAACGCATCAAGGAAGGCATGAAGAAATTCGGCATCGACGGGCTTGTTATTTCCGGCGGTGATGATTCCGGTTCTGTCATGGTCGACCTTTATGAACAAGGTATCAAATGCGTCCATGCCCCAAAGACCATGGACCTTGACCTTCAGACATACTCCGTAGGCGCTGATTCAACGATCAACAAGATCGCCCAGTATGTTGATGAATTAAAGACAACCGCTATGACCCACAACCGCGTGATGGTCTTGGAAGTGTTCGGACGTTATGCCGGCCACACCGCATTCCGCGGCGGCGTTGCGGCTGATGCTGATGCTGTGCTTATCCCCGAGATCCCGACCGACTTTGATGTTGTCTATAAGCATTGCAAAGAACGTTATTTCAGCAGGATCCTAAAGAGTGATGTACTCGCGGGCGATTATATGATCGTTGTCGCGGAAGGCTTGAAGAACGCCGACGGCACCGAGATCTACGATGAATCCGCAGGTATCGACTCTTTCGGCCACAAGAAGCTCGCTGGCGCCGGGAAATATGCGGTGCAGGAACTGACCAAGCGTTTCAAGGCTGATCCTGAGATCAAAGAGCTCATGAAGAAAACAAATATGTATGTTGAGAAAATGAACGAGATCCCTGAGATCCGCTCTGTTGTTCCAGGTCACCTCGTCCGTTGCGGCCGCTCCTCTGCCTATGACGTTTGTTTTGGTAAAGAAGCCGGCGCTGCTGCCGTGATGCTCCTTAAACAAGGCACGGTTGGTGTGACGATCGTTGGTATTGATGGTGAGAAAGTCCGTTACATGGAATCCAAGAAAGCCATTGAACAGCGTCATGTGGACCTTGATCAGGTCGCTGTCTATGAAGCCATGGGCACCTGTTTCGGCAGACTTCCCCAGACGTATAAACCTGCTTTTGAGAAAGCAGAAGGCCGGATCACGCGTCATATGTAATGCAACTTGTAAGGATATAAATAAAGAAGCCCGGTTTGAACACCGGGCTTTTTTATTAATAGGATCCGAAGAATATCATTTTGGTATATATTCAAATACCCACGCCACCCAACGTTCACGCCCTCCCGATACTCGTCGAACAATTGCCTTACGTTCTATAAAACCTAACGTACGGATCGCCTCTAACTTCTCACTGGTCACAGGATAAACCCATGCGGGTTGAATATATTCCCAGATATCCACTTCAAGGATGATCTTGGTCCGGGCTAACGACACCCGTTCCTTTAGTTCTTGTAATGTTTTAGGCAACGCCTCCAGACGACCGCCAAATTCTTTCTCACGGATGCCAGAAGCAAACCTCAATGCCCGGATCGAACCTGCGAGAACAACAGCCTTCCCATCGTCGAGTGTTTTAATCACCTCACCTGCTTCAAGAAATCCAAGATAATTATGATTAATGGACCACGCCATAGGCTGATGTGCCAATGTGAGAACAGGAACGAGGAAGATCACCGCCACCGCACAACGCGCCGCATCACGCAACGCTTCTTTCTTAAAAAGAATATCAACGGCGCTCGCGATCCCCGCCCCCATAACGATCACAACACAAGGAAGGAGCGGCAAAATATAACGCAGATCTTTTTGACTGACCAAAGAAAGCACCGCCAGTTCAACGATCACCCAGGGTATGAGGAGAGCTTGCTTACGGACATCCCCTTCTAATAAAAAGAAGAAACTGGCCAGAAAAATAATGGTCATGGCCGCCCCGCCAATAAGGTCCTGGAAATGGATGAAATAATACCAGAACGGCGACGGAAAGAAAGTCGCCGGGCCTCCAGACTTAAGCACAGGAATGACTTTAAAGAATACATACGGGATGAACACCAGAAGGATCATTCCTAAGGGAACATAAAGATCTTTCATCTTCTGTTGCGTCACGCGGCGAGACCAGAGAAAAGTTATCACGAACCACGGTATGATGAGGAACGCGGCATACCATTTCAAAAACACCAACAAGATCCCCAGAAGCCCTGCCAGTATCCCGGCTCTTTTACGTCCCGTGCTTATAAAAACCCAGACAGCCATGGCAAAGAAAACATGCCCCATGGCAAGCGGGCCATCGATCAGGATAAGGTTTGACTGGATCAGATAAAAAGAATTGCCCGCCATGATCAATGCCGCGATCCCTCCAGCAAAGACCCCGAACATCCTCTTCCCCAGCCAAAAGACGGCCAGGATCGTTAGAAAATTAAAAGACGCGACCATGATCCTGTCACCGATCAATGAGTTCTGAAAAAAATGCCCTAATGCCAAGATCGAGGGAAAGAGTGCCGAATGATGGGTATTTACTTCAGAAGAGAAAATAAACCAGGGGGATGTGAAAATTTGCGCCGCATAGGAAGCATATAACGCTTCATCCGGCCATAAACGTTCTGTCACGATAAGACCTAATCGTGTGAAAAGCGCCCAACAAAGCCCTATTGCCACTAACCCATAAAAAAGATACATACCGGTCTTTTTCATGTCGGGTCCTTTGTTGAAGAAAAAACTTTCAAGAACATAAAAAAGACACCGACGGGCATGATCTGATACACAAGACGAAGCAGTGTCACAGACATCCGCCAGTCCATATCCGTCGTACACGCAACATAAAGAACTGCAAAGATCAGGAAGAAAGAACAAAGAACATACATGATCAAACGTAAGAAAGGTTCGGCGGGTTTATACAGTGTCAGGAGAATACCTTCGATCAACAGCAAGATGAACCACCCGGACAATGGATTAAGAATAAGAAGCTTGCCGGTCCCGCGCATCAACGTCATCCAGCGCTCAGGTCTAAATAAAAGACTGGGGTCAATACCATAATAGGGTGATGTAATGACCGGGGACGGCAGGATCTGCGTGCGCATCAACACTTCGACCAAAACAACAGCCACAAGCCCACTTGCGAACACGGCCCAGAAAGATCGACGGAGGAACGGGTTATTCTCCTTCAGGAGCGGTGAAAAGGTCAACGTCAAGAAAACCAGGATTATACCTTCATCTTTTGAGAAAGCCAATAACGCGAGGAATGCCGCAAGAAGCAAAAGATGTTTTCTCATTCTGTACCGCAAGAAAAGATGCAGTGCAATGACCGCTGACAAAAAATAAAAAGCTGTAAAGATATCCGCATACTGGGCGGCAGAATGCAGGATAAAGAACGGAACAGAAATAAGAAAGACACCCGCAAGTAACGCGCGACAAAGACCGATCGATCCTATCAAACCGAATACCAGCCCCCCAAGAAGCGCCACGGTCATGAAGATGGTGGTGAATATAGGCACCATGACCGTCTCCTGCCCAGCCACTGCCCATCCCCAGACAGTCCAAAAAGGCAACAGCCACGGATGGCTTCCCTGCACCTGATTATGAAAGACCGCCCACCAGCCGTCCGCCGAACGATAAATAGCATTAGCCCTGAAGTTCCACAGCGACCAGGCATCCCAGTCACCGTAAGGCATGTTTAAATTTGCCACCATGAGGAATACAACAACCGGGACCAGTAAAAGAATAAAGAAGAAAGAAAAGCGACCGGGCTGGACATTAAAGAACACCGTATCTTTTCGACGCACGATCATTAGAGAAATAAAAAGAATGAACAAGAGCGCAACGCTCGTCGTCAACAAAGAGTCAAAACCATTCTGAACAAGAACCGCATAGAAAGTTATCTGAGAAAGAATACCTGCCCCAAGGCCAAATGCAAAGAAAAGATCAAGCGGAACATCCAGCGTCTCGCCGCGGCCGCACATGAGTCTGATCACAAGGGCGCCCAGCAATAAAGCCACTAAGAAACCGGCATACTCCATCATTTTTTCCTCATCAGCATAAGATCCTCACCAATGGCCGCAACAAGGACCAGACCAAGCCTATCGACGTCCTTCTTTTCACAGCCCCTCTGACGGCAGTCAAAAATAATATTGTCATGACTAAAGCGTTCCTCCCAATCCATCTGAACGGGGGAAAGAGTATACTGGTAACGTTGTAGATGCGTGGCGAATTCAGGCTGATACCAAGCTCCCGGACGATAACGGTCCGTATGATACCCAACGACCTGAACCCCTTGGAGATATTTCTTCAGCGGCATGATACGGTGACCCGGAACATCAACACGCATGTACTCGGGCCATCGAAAAGTATTTTTATAAGATATCGGCCAGGCGAAGAAATTAAGAACACTCAACAAAAGAACGAACACTAAGAACAATTTATTGATCATTTCAACCTCGCAGATCAAAATGATCAATGATATCCGTCGCGATCAGTGATGTAGCGCCTTTTTCTTGTGCCGCCCGATCCCCTGCCGCTCCATGCAAGAACGCCCCCCAATGAGCAGCCTCAAAAGGAAGGATGCCCTGTGCCAAGAAAGCCGCGATCACGCCCGTCAACACATCCCCGCTCCCGGCGGTAGCCATTCCGGCATTGCCGGTCTTGTTCACATAGACTTTGCCTTCAGGTGAAGTAACGACCGTACCAGCGCCTTTAAGCACAAGAACACACCGGTGCGCCCTTGCAAAGCGCACAGCACTTCCTTTGCGGTCATGTTCTATAACCTTCTTTGTTATCCCGGATAAACGCGCCATCTCTCCGACGTGAGGCGTCAGGATACGCGGTGCTTTTGCTTTCAAAAGGATTGGGAGATCCTGACTTAACGCATTAAGGGCATCTGCATCAACGACCATCGGTAATGGATAATGCTGGATCATTTCAAGCACAAATCGCCGTGTTCCCTTATCCGTACCTATCCCGGGGCCAAGTGCGACAACATTGAATCTATGAGAACACTTCATAAGTTCATCAAATGCCACCGGAGAAAAAGCCTTAGCCCTGGTTTCTTTCACAGGTAGTGTCATCAAGACAGAAGACAGCTTTTTCTGCAACGTTAAATTAAGGCTTTTAGGGACAGCAACAGTCACAAGCCCGGCGCCGGAACGCATCGAGGACAGCGCGGTCAAACAGGCAGCACCCAACATGGTCGGCGACCCGGCCACGACGAGTACATGACCGAAGTCATTCTTATGAACATTCTTATTTTGTCTCAACAACGGCTTGGGCAACCGCATAATATTTGGAGTGTGAAATGGATAAATGGATGGTTTGGCCTGATCCAAGGCCTTTGACCAGTGCGACCGGTTTTCCATCAGGATCGTTCGTAACGGTGATATTCTTCCAGGTCAGATGTTTGTTCCCGACTGCTTTATAAATAGCCTCTTTGGCGGCAAAACGTCCAGCATAATGCGGGAAAGGCACGGTATGACTTTTTGCGTAAGCAATCTCCTGCGCATTTAAAATGCGTGTCAAAAAACGCTCACCCCATGTATCAACCGCCCTGCGGATACGCGTGATCTCAACAATATCAATGCCTGTGCCGATGATCATATCAACCTTTGACCGTTGCGATCGCAGACATTTCCCTGACTGCGGCATCGAGCCCGATAAAAACAGCCCTGGAAATGATCGAATGCCCGATATTCAGTTCATAGATACCGGGTATTTCAGCGACGGGACGTGTGTTGTGATATTTAAGGCCATGCCCGGCATTAACAAGCATCCCCGACTTCATGCCGTAAGCGGTCATCAACTGAAGCTTCTTTAACTCCCGCTGACGCGAAACAGCCGTATGTGCCGACGCGTAGGATCCTGTATGGAGTTCAATGATCTTGATGCCCAACAAGCGAGTGGCATCAATTTGATCCTTTGAAGGATCGATAAAAAGACTTACCTCAATACCTAAATCCATTAACTTAGCGCAAGCAGTCCTAAGACGCGATGTATTCTTGATAACATCCAACCCGCCTTCCGTGGTCAATTCCTGACGTCGTTCAGGAACAAGAGTGACCTGCTCCGGCTTTATTTTACAGGCGATCTTAACGATCTCCGGCTGAATGGACATCTCAAGATTGAAGCGGATATTCAGATCTTCCCGAATACGTTTCACATCGCTGTCATTGATATGACGCCGGTCTTCTCTCAAATGAGCCACAATAGAATGCGCGCCCGCCTGTTGACATAAAAGCGCCGCCCTAACAGGATCTGGCTCAGATTCCCGGCGAGCCTGACGAAGGGTCGCAACATGGCCGATATTAACACCCAAAAGC
>DYQZ01000086.1 GCA_020719005.1 Candidatus Omnitrophus sp. | reverse complement strand
TTTACCGCTGTTGTTTTCGCAAGGCCTGGCACACCCTCGACCAACACATGTCCGTTAGCCAAAAGCCCGATCAAAAGTCTTTCCAGAAGATATTTCTGTCCGACGATGACCTTGCCGATCTCCATATAGACCGCCTCAACAAAAGCGCTTTCTTTACGGACTTTCTCGTTGATAACACTCACATTCGTGTCGATCATACAGCCTCCTGAATTAATTTTAATTTGATCAGAAAAATACGTATAGGAACCCCGTCATCCGGACATGATAGAAAAACTATATCATGCCTTTTTCATACAGATCGACCAGGGCATTGACAGTCTTAGGAGGGAACCACTTACCTGAAAGGCGCGCTATCTCACTCACTGCGAATTCTTTGGTCATCCCTTTGCGATAAGGCCTGTCCGTTGTCATGGCATCAAGCGTATCAGCAACAGAAATAATACCCGCGATCAAAGGTATGTCATCCCCTTTAAGCCCGTCTGGATATCCGCTCCCGTCATAACGCTCATGATGATGTTTGACCCCTGCGATACATCCTTCAAAATCCTTGATCGGAATAAGGATCTCCGCGCCGCGCGCCGCGTGGGTTCGCATCACCTCAAATTCCTCATCCGTAAGACGATCCGGCTTCATCAGGATCGTTTCCGGGATGCCGATCTTTCCAATATCATGCAAAAGGCCAGCGATATAAAGGTTCTCATAAAACTTCTCTGGCACTTCCATCTTCTCACGCTCGACCATATGACGGGCAATGGCCAGACAATATTTGGTCACACGCTCAGTATGCCCGTGCGTATAAGAATCTTTAGCTTCAATCGCTGAACCAAGCGCGATCGTCGTCTGGATAAAGAGATTACGGTTGCGGTCGGCCTCCCATTTTAATTCCTCAAACAACTGCGCATTACGGATAGCCATCGCAACGTCGGATGCCAAGGCCGAAAAGAAGTCCAACTCCTCCTGTTCAAAACGCTCTCCATCCGCTTTCTGACCAAGAAGCAACACCGCTAATAATTTATGCTGATAAAAAGCAGGCACACACGCAATGCTGTTAAGCATGGGCATCTGATCACTGACCTGATGCAAAAGCTCACGTGTTCCGTTCACCCCTTCAATAACACTCTCCCGCCATATAAGGCGGTTGATGTCCTCAACAAGAAGTGCATTGCGGGTGTCGATCAGGTATTTATATTCTTTTTCATGGAAGATCTTGATAAGAGGATGTTCTCTATCAAAACGAAGGAAATTCTCCGGGATCTTTTCACCCGTTTCCCCTCGAGAAACAGCCAGCACATAATTATCTGTTTTAGGCTCAAAAAGGATCATCCCGGCATGCGAAAGATGAGCCTTACGAACGATCATGCGTACTAAAAGCTTAATAAGCAGCACATGGTCATGAATAAGGATCATGCCCTTGCTGGCTGTCTCAAGCTCTTTCTTATAATCAATGCCTAAGTTATTGCTCATGGATTCCCATTTAATATACCAAACACGGCCGACTGCAATTCTTCAAGGACCAATGGTTTATGAATAAAACCGGAAACACCCAACTTCTTTGCTTCAGCTACCACTTCCTCGTCCTCGATCCCCGAAACCATGATAACCTTTACAGAAGAATCCTTCGCTCTTAGACGACGCAGGACATCCATCCCGCTCATCCCCTCCATACGAATATCCAACAAAACAAGGTCCGGGGACTCATTGGCAACAATATCAAAGACCTCAGCGCCTCCCGACGCTAAAAATACCTGAACACCGCGCTTGCGAAAGAAATTCCCCGCAAATTCACGCACATCGATCTCGTCATCAACGATCAACAATTTAGGCATACCGCCTCCGGAAGATTGGACTATGGAATGAAGATTAGATTAACGCTAATAATAATGATTTTCAATGGAAATCAGATGTTTTCTGTTAGTTAAAAACAGGGCAAATGCCGGCAAGCATGGGACATCCCCACGAAAAACTACAACTTATTTAAATTTGCCGCCAATTCTGCCATAACCTCATCGAATGGCACCTGCCCCCGATAATACAAAGCCGACGTTTTCCGATACTCATCCTCAAAAACCTTCCTGACCTGTGTATCCCTTAATAAAAATGCCTCCTGCTCTGCAAGGGGGGTCTTCTGATCGGCTGCCGGAAATCTCTTCACCTTGTGTTGATGATACTCTGGCGTACCTATGAACTTCTGAACAGCCTCATTCTTCAAAAGACAGGACACATCATAATAATGCCTCAAGAAATTGGTAGGCATCTCACCCGTTTCCTGCTGTTTACGGAACTTGGTACTGATCGTCTGCAGCTTTTCGACAAAGGTATAGCCGGGATGGTAACACAAAACGCTGCGGGCCCTGTTATCCTTGACCTTAATCCCTCTTTCCAAGGCGAAGTCGAGGGCCCAAGAACTGATGTCCAAGGCGTTGTTGGGCGTCACATCGTCAAATCCAACCTCAAGCAACACGCCCTCTTTAATCCCTGACGGAAGAGCTAGGGCCGTCTTATAAAATGCCCTGATACCGCCACTAAAATATTTTTCATTATCAAACTTTTCATCACGAATGACCCGCTCAATCCCGGCGATCTTGATTTCCTTGGCCAGCCAGTCGTAATACTTCTTGCGCCCTTCACAATGCGCCGGTTTCGTATGATTCTGCCCTGTTTTGACATCCAGGCCTTTGGGCGGCTCAATTCGAATATCTATATCCTCGGAAAACCGACCGGTGATCTGATACCCTTTAGACAGCGAAGTCCCGCCCTTTAACTCAAAGGCAAAACCACCTTGCTGAAGCCCATAAAGGACATGCATGATCCAATAGTCTTTCTCGACGAGACTGCGATCAACTTTCTTCTGTCGGTCTACAGCCCGCAAAAGCTCGCCAAACTCCGGATGATCATGAAGATACTCAAGCATGCGCCAAAGACTCCTCTGACATCCATTCATTGAGAAGGCTTTTTGTTCGTTCCCCCGCATAAGCATTAACGACACGCTTCAGCCCTACCTCCAACCGCCCCAGCACTTTAACTTTAACGTTATTAAGAACGCTCGCCCTGTCTTCTGCCAATTGATCCAGATTGTTCAACAAATCAACCAGCAAAAAACCTTCGGAAAGCTCTTTGGGGAATTTATGCTTTAAGCGGAAATCAAAAACCTTCCCCCCAAGCTCAAACCGGCCATGCCGTTTATGATTATACACGACACATGTGTTATACAATTGAGTTGTGCCGACTCCCAAGGAATTATAAAGGTTAGGTGACGTTAAAAGAAAATCCTCACTCTTTAAAAAAGCGGCCACAAGATTCTCATCTTCCGGAGGTACCTCTCCAAAAGAAGCCTTAGAAGGATAGTAATACAATCCTTGCGACATTTTCCGCAAGGCCCCCTCATCGACCAGATCCTTGAGATGCCGGTCAACGGCCGTGGACCATAGCTCAAAGTCTGCCCTGCGGTAGACCTGGCCCGGCTTCAGATGTTTTTTAAGTTCTTCAAGTGCATTCATTTCTTCCACCTCTGCACTGAAAGTATACACAATTTCGATCGAAATTGCAATATATCTAATTTAGAATTCATGCAATTTATAGCAAAAAAAAGGGCTAAAACGCAGCACTACCAAGCCACAAAAAAGAAATCACCCGACAGGCTATTCCGAAACCGAACTTATATTCAATTTGACTATAGTGCCCCTAGGAATCTGGACCATGGAATTGGCGTAACAAAGGTGTAAAATAGGCCAAACGAAAGGGGGCCAGGATGCGGAAGAGTCACAGCAGTAAGTTCAAGGCGAGGGTGGCGCTGGCGGCGCTCAAGGGCGACAAGACAGTCGCGGAATTAGCTAATGTAGTGAGTCTAACGCTTCTTTACATTTGCTGATCTTTGTCAAAATTCGATCAA
>DYQZ01000085.1 GCA_020719005.1 Candidatus Omnitrophus sp. | reverse complement strand
GTAGCAGTTTGGTCTTAAAAAGCAAATCTGTCGCACTATGAGTTACAATTCGCGTGATGGAGGTTTTTGGCAGTTTTTTCTTGTCGGAAAGGTATTACTTTAGTATATTAAAGGTTCAGTTTTAGAACAATCATCCCGTTAACGGGGCAATCTTAAACAGGAGTAAATATGGTTTCTTACAAAGATCTAGGCCTTTCGAACACAAGAGAGATGTTCCAGAAGGCTGTTAAGGGCGGATACGCGATTCCTGCGTATAATTTCAACAATATGGAGCAGATCCAGGCGATCATTACGGCGTGCGTCGAGACGCAGTCTCCTGTTATCCTTCAGGTTTCTTCTGGTGCGCGTAAATATGCGAATGCAACACTTCTGCGCTGGATGGGGCAGGGTGCTGTTGAGATGATGAAAGAGATCGCTAAGGCTAAAGGCTTAAAAGAGATCCAGATCGCGCTTCACCTTGATCATGGAGATACGTTTGAGCTGGCTAAGTCTTGTATCGAGTCTGGTTTTTCGTCGGTGATGATCGACGGGTCGCATCATTCTTATGAAAAGAACGTTGAGCTTACCAAGCAGGTCGTTGAATTCGCGCACAAGCATGATGTGACGGTTGAAGGTGAGCTGGGTGTGTTGGCAGGCATTGAAGATGATGTTGTTGCTGCTCATTCGACCTACACTCAGCCTGAAGAGGTTGAGGATTTTGTTAAGAAGACGGGTGTTGATTCTCTTGCTATTTCTATCGGAACGTCGCATGGTGCTTATAAGTTCAAGCCTGCTCAGTGCACGCTTGATCCGAAGACCGGCATCCTTGTTCCGCCGCCGCTCCGTTTTGATATCCTTGAAGAGATCGAAAAGCGTATTCCTGGTTTTCCGATCGTGCTCCATGGGTCGAGTTCTGTTATGCCTGAATATGTTGAGATGATCAACAAATTCGGTGGTAAGCTTGATGCGGCTGTTGGTATCCCGGAAGAACAGCTCCGTCGTGCGGCCAAGTCTGCGGTGTGTAAGATCAATATTGATTCTGACGGTCGTTTGGCAATGACCGCGGTCATCCGTAAGACCTTTGCTGAGAATCCTGGTGAATTCGATCCTCGCAAGTATCTCGGACCGGCGAGAGACGCGTTGGTCAAGGTGTATAAGCAGAAGAACGAGAACGTTGTTGGTTCTGCCGGTAAAGCCTAAGTTCAAATTGTTGTTATAAAAAAGACCCCGTATCCCCATATGTTGATGGTACGGGGTCTTTTCTTCGAGGAGATGATATGGAATGTTTGAAAGAGCGGAACATGAAGGATTGCACGTGCACCTACGACGGGTGTGTGCGCAAGGGTATGTGTTGTGAGTGTGTCATTTATCATCGCAAGAAAGGCCATATCCCGGGATGTTTCTTTCCTAAAGACGGGGAGAGGACTCATGACCGCAGTGTTGCGAACTTTATTAAGTATGCCACTAAGGATCTTAAGGCATGACCAAAAAGCCTTATCAACAGTTTTGGAATAAAAGACAGGGTAAGACGGCGGGCACGAATGCGGTTGCCAAGCATGCTGGGATCGAGGAAGGCCGTCCTGTTGGTGAACTTAAGGCGGATATGAGTCGGGCACAGGCGTTCATGAAAAGTTTAAAGACCGAGATCCGTAAAGCTGTTTAGAGACGTGGCCGGGCATTTTTTGACAGGCAGGCTTAAGAGTGATAATATTTGTCGCGTGAGTATTATGGATAATAAAAAGAATATCGTCCTCATCGGATTCATGGCGTCTGGAAAGACTGAAACGTCCCGTGAACTTGCGCGTCGTTTAGGGCGTGAACGCGTTTCAACGGATGAAGTGATCGTGAAGCGTGAGGGCCGTAGTATCGCTGATATTTTTGCACAGGAAGGCGAGCCGTATTTTCGCCGGATCGAGCGGGAGATCGTGCTGGCGTGCGCTCTGGACAACAATCTTGTGATCGACTGCGGCGGAGGCGTTGCGGCGGATGAAGTAAATTTTAATGCATTGAACAAAACAGGTATTACTTTTTATCTTTGGACTACGCCGGAGGCTGTGTTTCGCCGGACCAAAGGGAAGACGGACAGGCCTCTTCTGAATGTAGAAAACCCCCTTGAAAAAATAAAAGAACTGTTAGCCAAACGCGACCCCCACTATCGTAAGGCCCAATACCTCATTGATTCCAATGAGGACAATATCGGGAGGGTAGTCGATGAGATCCTTACAATTTTCTCCAAACACTGAGTCAGATGCACTTGCCGTATTAAGTAGTATCCCAGGTCTTACAGGTCGGCGTATCCATAGATTGATAGAGAAATTCGGCACGGCGTCTGCTGTTTTTTCTTTATCTGTGGAGGATATTGTCAGTGTGGATATCCCTCAGGCAGCTGCTGTCAATGTGCTGAATGCTGATGCGGAAGAAATGCTTTTAAAAGAGATGAAGTCTCTCGCTCTTTTATCGGCCCGTCGTGTCACGATCATGGATGATGAATATCCCTCGATGTTAAGGAATATCACGGATGCACCTGTTTCTTTTTATATGCGCGGGAGCATTCCATCTAATGTTGATGTGGCATGTGCTGTAGTGGGTTCGAGGTTCCCTTCATTGTATGGAATGGAGGTGGCAGAGCGTTTTTCACGTGAACTTACCGAGGCAGGGATGCTGGTTGTTTCAGGGATGGCCAAGGGGGTCGACACGGCGGCGCATCAGGGGGCATTGAAAGCGGGAGGTTACACGATCGCTGTCTTAGGGTCCGGGCTTGATGTGGTGTATCCGTCTGAAAATAAAAAACTTTATGACAAGATATCACAGCGGGGTTGTGTGATATCAGAATTCCCTTTTGGAACACAGCCTGATCCGTTCAATTTTCCTCGGCGCAATCGTATCGTGAGCGGGCTTTGTTTGGGGGTGGTGGTCGTGGAGGCGAATATCAAAAGTGGGGCGCTTATCACGGCTCGTCTGGCCGGAGAACAGGGGCGGGAGATCTTTGCGGTGCCTGGGCGTGTTGATAGTAAGCTTTCACAAGGGCCTCATGCGCTCATTAAACAGGGGGCTAAGATTGCGCTCTGTATTGATGATATTTTAGAGGAGCTGCCGGTCAAGAAAGAACAGAAGAGCGATAAGAAAGAAAGTGAAGCGGCTATTGACCTTCCGTCGGATGAGAAGCGGCTGTATGAATTTATTAAAGAGGGGAATAATACATTTGAAGCGTTGATGCTAAGGACAGGTCTGGACCCCGCGTCTTTGTTCGGGCCGCTGTTGTCGCTTGAGATCCGTCGTCTTATTAAGGAAAAACCAGGCAAGATCTATGAGCTTTATCAGTAGGCTTGAACCAAAAGAAATCAAAAACACTTGCGTTTTATTTTATTTCGTAGAAAGTATAGTTAGTCTGAAATTTGAAATGCAGCACATTTTTCATTATTGATAAAAGAAAATACTATGTCCAAAGCACTGGTTATCGTCGAGTCACCTGCCAAAGTAAAGACCATCAACAAGATCCTCGGATCAAAGTTCAAGGTCACCTCCTCCATGGGGCACGTTATTGATCTTCCTAAGTCAACGCTTGGCGTGGACATTGAGAATGATTTTACGCCGAAGATGATCGTGATGCGCGATAAGATGAAAGTGCTTTCCCGTTTGAAAAAAGAAGCGGCTCCGACGGAAGAGATCTATTTTGCGTCTGACCCTGACCGTGAGGGGGAGGCGATCGGGTGGAACCTTGTCCCGCATTTGACCAAAGGAAATAAGAAATTTTATCGCGTGGTGTTCCATGAGATCACCAAGGATGCTGTTAAGAAAGCGTTTGAGCATAAAAGGGAATTTGACCTTCAGAAAGTGAATGCCCAGAATGCCCGCCGGATATTGGATCGCATCGTGGGTTATTCGATCAGCCCGATCCTTTGGAAAAAGGTGGGCGGGCGTTTGAGCGCAGGGCGTGTGCAGTCGGTGGCGCTACGCATGATCGTTGATCGTGAAC
>DYQZ01000032.1 GCA_020719005.1 Candidatus Omnitrophus sp. | reverse complement strand
TGCAGATCGCCAGGAAGAACGGCGCCAGGATCATTCCCGTAGATAGTGAGCAGAGCGCTATTTTTCAATGCCTGCAGGCAAAAGGGCCTAATGAACCGTTACGTGTCCATCTTACGGCGTCCGGCGGTGCGTTGTTGAATGTTCCTGCTCTCCGGCATGATCGTTTGTCAGTAAGTGATATCTTGCGGCATCCGCGCTGGCAGATGGGAGAAAAGATCACGGTCGATTCTGCGACGCTGATGAATAAGGGATTTGAAGTGATCGAGGCGATGCGATTGTTCGGTCTTTCTGTGGATCAGGTAAAAGTGGTGGTGCATCCTCAATCGATCGTTCATTCTTTTGTGGAGTTTGTCGACGGATCTTTTTTAGCTCAGTTGGGGGTCACGGATATGCGTTTGCCTATCCAATATGCGTTGACATATCCTCTGCGCGTAAAAGTTGATCTGGCACCGCTCGATCTGGCAGGGTTGGGAGAATTGACATTTCTAAAACCGGATCTGAAGAAGTTTCCGTCCTTGGTATTAGCGTATCATGCGGCCCAAGAGGGGGGCTCTGTTCCGGCGGTGTTGAACGCGGCAGATGAGATCGCTGTTAATGCATTCTTAAATAAGAAAATAAAATTTACAGGTATTTATCGTGTGGTTGAAAAGACGGTCCGCGCGCATAAAAGAGTATTGGCTCCGTCATTGAATGAAATTAAAGAAGCGGATATCTGGGCGCGTTCTTATGCGATGGATATTCTGAACAGAGGGCTATGAGTATTGTTATCTTTATCTTTATTTTAAGTATCTTGATCATTGTTCATGAGATCGGTCATTTTTGGATGGCACGCCGTTTGGGTGTCCGCGTTGAGGAATTTGCTCTCGGTTTTGGCCCTAAACTTCTGGGTTGGAAAGACAGTAAAGGGACAGAATACCGTTTATGCGCCATCCTTCTCGGCGGATATGTAAAAATGGCAGGTGATGAGCGTGCTAAATGCGCGGGTGGCAGTGACGAGTTCTTTTCAAAACCTGTCGGGCACAGGGCTTTGATCGCTCTGATGGGGCCGGCGGTGAATTTTGCCTTAGCATATTGTTGTTTTGTGGTTGTTTTCTTGCTGGGGTATGTTGATATGCAGGCGTCTGCCAAACAGATCCCCGCGAAGGTGGGAAAGGTCATGGTATCTTCTCCCGCAGAGAAGGCGGGACTTAAAGAAGAAGATATGATCGTTAAAGTGAATGATAAGAATGTCACCAACTGGAGTGACATGCAGGAGATTATATCAGCGTCGACAGATAAAGTTCTGACTCTCGTGGTCAAAAGAAATGATCAGCAGATGGCCCTTGCGGTGACGCCCGAGATCCACAAGGTGAAAGACATTTTTGGGCGTGAACGTGCGGTCAGCCGTGTGGGCATTCAGCAGTCGGCCCTTGATTCCTCCAAGCCTTTGGTGATCAGAAGATACGGACTCATAGGTGCTTTAAAAGCCGGTGGTGTCGAGCTGTATACGATCACCATAAAAACAGTGGCATCTCTTTGGGAGATCGTGACTGGGCAGCGTTCTGCGAAAGAAGGGATGACGGGACTCATCGGCATCTTCTTTATTGTGAAGTTCGCATTGGGTGTCGGGTTTGCATTCTTGCTTCATATTGTCGGGGTCATTAGCGCCAGCCTTGCGATATTCAATTTGCTGCCGCTTGTTCCTCTCGACGGAGGCCATATTGCATTGTTAGGGCTTGAAAAAGTCCGGCGGCGTCCGTTATCGGACAGGACGGATGATCTCTTGAGCAAAGCAGGATTCTTTCTTTTTATCGCGTTGGCTTTATATGTATTCTTTATCGACTTTGAAAGGATCGGTCTTATTGATAAGATCGTGCACATATTTCAGAAATAAGGATTCTTTTAGAATAGAAAGGGCATTATGAAGTGGTCATCGTATTTTTTACCAACGATCAAAGAAGTTCCTGTCGGAACTGAGGCGGTCAGTCATCAGTTGTTACTCCGCGCCGGACTTGTGCATATGCTGACATCAGGCGTGTATTCCTATTTGCCTTTAGGCTGGCGAGTGCTTGGCAAGATCCAGAATATTATTCGTGAAGAAATGAACGCCGCCGGAGCGAATGAGCTTCTGATGCCGGCGATATTGCCACTGGAGATCTGGCAAAAGACCGGACGCGATAAAACATTGGAAGAGGTGATGATCCGTTTTAAGAACAAGAAGGGCGCGTCCATGTGCCTCGGTCCGACACACGAGGAGATCATTACCGATCTGGTCAAGTCGTTTATCCAGTCATATCGCCAACTTCCTGTTACGCTTTATCAGATCCAGACAAAATTCCGTGACGAAACGCGCCCCAGATTCGGCGTGGTGCGCGCATGTGAGTTTATTATGAAGGATGCGTATAGTTTTCATACAAACAATGATGATCTGAAGAAGAAATATGATGTTATGTACGGTGCGTATCAGAAGATCTTTGCGCGTTGCGGCCTTCAGCCGATCATTTCTGAGGCTGATTCAGGTGCAATGGGCGGGCGGGTCTCTCATGAATTCCTTGTGCCGGCGCCTATTGGAGAGGATAAAGTGAAGGATACTGATGGCGTCGAGAGGCCATGCATTGAGGTCGGGCATATTTTTCAATTAGGGACAAAATATTCCGAAGCTTTAGGTGCTGTTTATTTGGATGAGCAGGGCAAACAGCAGCCGATGATCATGGGTTGTTACGGGATCGGGGTCAGCCGTTTGATCGCAACTATTATTGAGGTCCATCATGATGAAAAGGGTATCAAATGGCCTTCAGGGGTTGCTCCATTCGACGTTGAAATATTGCCTCTTCAGGTCACGGATCCCGAGGTAATGAAGATCGCACAACAATATTATGATGAGTTGACAAAACAGCATATTGATGTTTTAATGGACGACCGAGATGAGACAGCGGGGCGTAAATTTAACGACGCTGACCTCATTGGTCTTCCTTACCGTATTATCATCGGCAAGCGCGGTCTGGCGGAAGGTAACGTCGAGATCAAGAACCGCGCAACACTCGCCGTTGAGGTCGTTCCCAAGGACAATGCTGTTGAAAGGGTCTTGGCGTTGACCAAAGGATAGGATTTCTATGAAGACTAATGAAGAACTTAAAGAAGAGATATTTCGTCAGTCTGAAATTATTGGTACGGAACTTGGCATTGATGTTGTTGCTGTCAATGTGAAGGGGATCCCAAGTTCGCTTGCGATCCAGGTTTTTGTGGACCTACCTTTGGGCGGAATAGGGCTCGACGAGTGCAGCGTGTTCAATCGCCGTCTGGATGCTGTTCTTTATAATGAACTTGATCTAGGGGATAATTATACATTGGAAGTTTCATCCCCTGGTCTTGATCGCTGGCTTTTTGGATACCGTGATCTCCGTCGTGTTACGGGGCGGGATGTGCAGATCATGTTCGTTGGACCGTTCAACGGGAAACATGAAGTGACGGGAATGTTGAAAGCAGTGCGTGAGACGGATGTCATAGTCGGTGTCAAAAAAGAAGAATGGGTCATCCCCATGGAAAAAATAGAAAAAAGCAAACAGGTCATAATCTAGGAGTGACGGGTCATGGAAAGCGAATTGATGGGGATCTTGGAACAGATCGAGCGTGATAAAGGCATACCCAAGGAAGTGTTGATCCAGGCGGTAGAGTCGGCGGTAGCATCTGCAGCGCGCAAGGTTTGGACTGTTGAAAAAGAAGAAGATGTGACAGCCACACTTGATGTCAAGACCGGCAAGATCACAGCTTATGCCAATGGTCAGGAGATCCGTTCCAGCGAGTTTGGCCGTATCGCGGCGCAGACAGCGAAACAGGTCGTGTTCCAGAAGATCCGTGAAGCGGAAAAAGATGTTGTTTATAATGAATATAGTCTGCGTATCGGTTCGATCATTTCCGGCAGCGTTTATCGTTTTGACCGCGGTAATGTGATCGTTGACCTTGGTAAGACCGAGGCGATCATCCCCAGGACAGAACTTTGCGGTAAGGAAGAATTCAAACAGGGCGACCGTGTCCGTGCGATGATCCTTGAGGTTCAGCGTGAAGTGAGAGGGCCGCAGATCGTTCTTTCCCGTGCCCATCCTAATTTTGTAAAACGTCTTTTTGAATTAGAAGTGCCTGAAGTTTATGAGAACATCATTGAGGTCAAGGCGATCGCGCGTGATCCGGGCGAGCGCACCAAGATCTCTGTGTTTTCCAAGGATGACAAGGTGGATTGTGTCGGGGCATGCGTCGGTATGCGCGGTTCCCGTGTTAAGAATATTGTTAATGAACTTCATGGCGAGAAGATCGATATCGTGCGTTATGCCATGGATATCAAGGAATATATTCAGGCGGCTCTTTCCCCGGCGGAAATCTCCCAGATGCAGCTTCTTTCTCTTGAGAAGAAAGCGAATATCATTGTAGCGGATGACCAACTGTCGATCGCGATCGGTCGTTATGGTCAGAACGTCCGCCTTGCTGGCAAGCTTGTTGGCTGGGAACTTGATATTTTCTCGGCGAAACAGTGGGAAGAACATTTAAAGCAGGAGTCTGAAAAGACCGAGGAAGTTGAAGAGGTTGTTGAAGAGGTTGAGGAAGTCGTCGGAGAGTCTCCTGCAGGTGATGTTGAGATCAACGGTGACGCACAGGATGGATCAGCAGAAGATAAGTAATGGCAGGTGGCGGAAAATTCTTCGCGCCCCCGGAAAGATACTATTATGATCGTTAGGGATCTCGCAAAAAAACTCAACATTTCGGAAGAGCTCATTCTTTCGACTTTAAAAGGCCTTAAATTACGGGCCAAAGACGCTGATCAGGATCTTAGTGCCGGCGTCATTGGTGTCATTAAAGGCGAGTTGGAAGAAAAGGGTTTGATCGCAAAAGCAGAACCTCCGAAGAAAGTCGTGAGGAAGGCTGCTCCGAAGAAGAAAGTTGAAGCGGTCCCTGAAAAGAAGGCTGAGCCTGTCAAAGAAGCCGAAGCTGTTATCGTTCCTGAGAAAAAGGAAGCGCCTAAACCTGTTATTGCGCCAGTTGAGGCTGTACCCGTCGTAATTAAGACGCCTGAGGTCAAGAAGCCGGAAGTTAAAAAGCCTGAAGTCAAGCACATTAAACCTGTTGCGGCGCCTGTTGTCGTTGCTCCGGCGCCGGTTATCCCTGCAAAACCTGTCAATGTGCCCAGGATCGTTTCAAGGCCTGAACCAAAGCCTGAAGTTCCTCCGTCAGCCATGGTGCCTAATGAGCTGGCTCAGTTCGCGCAGATCCAGCCCGACGGGACAACAAAGACTTTTGTGAAGAAGTTTGTTACAAAGATCGTTGTCAAGAAAGTAGAACCCAAGATCCAGCCAGAGTTTGTTTCTGTTAAGCCGTTAGCACATGGCAAAAGACGTACTGAAACAGGGCATCATCAGCATGTAGAAGAGCGTGGTGAGCATGATGAGGATCTGCCGAAGACAGAAGCTGTTCCTGCTCCTCCGAAACACGAAGGCCCTAAAAAAGATGTTCAGTTGAAGGTCCCGATAACTGTCGGTGACTTTGCTTTCCAGATCCAGGAAAAGACCAATGTTGTTCTTAAGACCTTGATGGGGATGGGTATTTTTGCGAATATCAATCAGAATCTGGGTGAAGATGTCGTCCAGAAACTTTGTGATGAGTTTTATTGTAATCTTATCCTGGTCAAGAGTGATGAAGAGCAGCTTATTATGGACCATGAAAAGACACAGGATGATCCCGCGTCATTGAAGCCGCGAGCGCCTGTCGTTACGTTCATGGGACATGTTGATCATGGTAAGACTTCTTTGCTGGACTATATTCGTAAGACTAAAGTTGTTGATTCAGAGCATGGTGGTATCACACAACATATTGCGGCGTATTCAGTACCCATGGTAAAGGGAAGTATTACTTTTCTCGATACGCCTGGCCATGCCGCGTTTACAGCTATGCGTTCCCGCGGCGCTCATATCACAGACCTTGTTGTCGTCGTTATTGCCGCAGATGAAGGCGTGATGCCTCAGACCAAAGAGGCGTTTGCTCATGCACGTGCTGCTAATGTACCGATGATCGTTGCGCTCAATAAGATGGACCGTCCGAATGCAGATGCGGAGAAAGTGAAGAAAGAGCTGGCTGAGAATGATCTTCTTCCTGAAGATTGGGGTGGAAAGACCGTTGTTGTCCCTGTTTCAGCGCATACAGGTCAGGGGGTCGATACGTTGCTTGAGATGATCCTGCTCGAGGCCGAGATCCTGGAACTTAAAGCAAATCCTGATAAAAAAGCCGCGGGTATTGTTGTTGAAGCTCATTTGTCACCGGGTAAGGGTGCTGTGGCGACCATGATCGTTCAAAGCGGAACGTTAAAAGAGGGGGATATTGTTGTCGTCGGACCGAACTATGGTCGTGTTAAGGCCATGTTTGATGATCATTTGATGAATATTAAAGAAGCAGGTCCGTGTAAGCCTGTTGAGATCCTTGGTCTTCCTGGGGTCCCTGATGCCGGTGAGAAATTCTTTGTTGTTGAAGAAGAGAAGAAGGCGAAAGAGATCACCTCTGTTCGTCAGGATAAGCAAAAAGCGGATCGTTTGCGTTCAACGTCGAAGATCACTCTTGAGGATCTTGTGGCGCAGCGGAAGATCGGCGAGGTTAGTTCTCTCAATATTGTCTTGAAGGCTGACGTTCAAGGATCTGCTCAGGCGTTGCGGGAAGCGTTGACCAAGATCCCGGCGGATAATAAAGAAGTTGCTATTAAATTCATTCACGTCGCTGTTGGTGATGTGAACGTTTCTGATGTTATTCTCGCCTTTGCCTCAAAAGCGATCGTGATCGCTTTTAGCGTCGGCGTTAATGCGGATGCCAATAGTGAACTGCAGAAGACGCCTGTGGATGTCCGTCGGTATAATATTATCTATGACGTGGTGGATGATATCCGTGCGGCGCTTGAAGGGCTTCTTCGCCCTGATGAGAAACGCATCTTTTTGGCACGTGCGGAAGTGTTGCAGGTCTTTAAATTGTCTAAAGCCGGCATCGTGGCTGGATGTATGGTCAAGAAGGGCAAGTTCCGCAGGAATGTGGAGGCTGAGGTCTTTCGTAACGGCATCGTGATCCATAAGAGCAAATTATCTGCGCTTAAGCGTTTTAAGGATGACGTTAAGGAAGTCGGCGAGGACTTTGAATGCGGTATTTCTATTGAAGGATTTGACGGATATCAGGTCGGGGATGTGATCGAAGCGTTCCAGCTTGAACATACCGCCAGAAAACTCTGATGACCAAGAAAATTGTCTTTAGCGGCATGCGTCCGACGGGGAAGCTTCATCTCGGCCATCTGGTCGGGGCGTTGAATAATTGGGTCAAGTTGCAGAATACGCATCAATGTGTTTATTCCATTGTGGATTGGCATGCCTTGATGGGCGAATATGAGAATAGCTCTCATATTAAAGATTACGTGATCGAAATGGCGCTCGATTGGTTCGCGTGCGGCATTGACCCGAAGCGTTCGATCGTCTTTGTTCAGTCTGATGTTCCCGAACATCTTGAGTTGCAGATGGTGCTTTCCTGTTTGACTCCCTTAGGATGGCTTGAGCGTAATCCTACCTATAAAGAACAACTGCGCGAGATCACAACGCGCGATCTTCAGACATATGCCTTCCTCGGGTATCCGGTCCTTCAGGCTGCAGATATCCTGCTTTATAAAGCGCATGCTGTTCCGATCGGCGAAGATCAACTGCCTCATTTGGAGTTGACCCGTGAGATCGGTCGCCGTTTTAATTCCATGTATAAGACCGACCTTTTTTATGATTGTGAAGCGATCCTGACGCCGACGTCACGCTTGCTCGGGCTTGATGGGCGCAAGATGTCAAAAAGTTATGGGAATACGATCAATTTATCCGATTCTCCCGACGAGATCCTCACAAAAGTCAAAAGCATGATCACAGACCCGAGCCGGATGCGCTTGAAAGATCCAGGGCATCCTGATCAGTGCAATGTATTTGCTTATTACGGTGCTTTTTTACCTGACCGTAAGGATGAGGTTTCAGCATGGTGCGTCGGCGCTACAAAAGGATGCACTGAATGTAAAAAGATATTGGCAGATGGTATCATTGAATATTTGCGGCCTATCCGTGAAGAACGTGAAAAGCTGGCCAAAGATCTTTCTTATGTCAAAGAAGCGCTGAAGAACGGCGCTGTTTCTGCCAGGGCTATTGCTGTTGATACGATGTCGGATGTCCGTAAAGCAGTCTTCCGTTAATACCTCTACATTAATGGTATTATGAGTTATAAATTCCAGCTTGAAAAATTTGAAGGACCATTGGATCTTTTGTTGTATCTCATTCGAAAGAGTGAGATCGATATTTGTGATATCCCGATCGTCGAGATCACTGAGCAGTATATGCAGTATATCGAGCTGATGAAGCTGATCGATCTTGACGGTATCGGGGATTTTCTGGTCATGGCCGCCACACTTCTTCAGATCAAATCACGCATGCTTCTGCCGCCGGACCCTAATGAGAGTCAGGATGCCGAGGACCCTCGTACAGAGCTTGTGCGCAGGCTTGAAGAATATCAGCGTATTAAAGAGGCGGCGGAGGAGTTGAGGCTCCGTGCCGAGAAACAATCGGACCTTTTTCCACGCCGTGTCGACGAAGAAGCCTCGAGCGCTCTTCGTGAAGATGCCAAAGAAGTCTTCTTTGAAGCGAATCTTTTTGATCTTATCACGGCGCTTACGTCTGCTCTTGCGAACAAACCTGAGAAGAGTGAGTATGAGGTCGTAAAAGAAGAATATACAGTTGAACATAAGGTGCACATGATCCTGCACATGCTGGTGGACAGATCATCTTTCCGTCTTGAAGAGATTTTTGCACATGCGCACAGCAAGATGGAGGTCGTCGTGACCTTCATGGCAGTGCTTGAACTTTGCAAAATGAAAGAACTTGTTGTTGTTCAGCGTCGTCTTTTTGCGGATATTGAAGTTGTCCGAAACTCCCAAAACATCGTTATCCAACACACGGAATAATGGAAGAACTTAAACGCATTGTCCTCAATCAAGAGACCGAAGAAGATGTTGTTACCAGTCTTTCGGTCAGGCCCGCATCACTTCAAGACTTCATTGGACAGAAGGACCTTGTTGCCAATATCCGCATTTCTATTGAAGCGGCAAAACAGCGCAAAGAACCTCTGGAGCATATGCTTTTTTCAGGCCCTCCTGGTCTTGGTAAGACATCCCTTGCTCATATCATTGCCCATGAAATGAACAGCCGTCTGACATATACCTCGGGGCCCGCGATCGCGCGAGCTGGGGATTTTATCGGGATATTGACCAATCTTTCCGCCGGAGACATTCTTTTCATTGATGAGATCCACCGTCTTTCAAAGTCTGTGGAGGAGTTCCTTTATCCCGCAATGGAAAGTTTTAAGATCGACTTTATTGTCGATAAGGGCCCTTATGCCAAGACGATCAATTTTAATCTAAAGCCTTTTACGCTCATCGGTGCGACCACGCGTAGCGGGCTGTTGGCGTCTCCCTTGCGTGACCGTTTCGGCATTCAGCACCATCTGGATTTTTATGAACCAGAGGATCTTGCCGGTATCATTGCTAATGCAGCAAAGAAACTTTCGCTGACGATCGATGCGCCATCGTCTCTTGAGATCGCGCGTCGCTCGCGCGGTACACCGCGTATCGCGATCCGTCTTTTAAAGCGTGTACGGGATTTTGCGCAGGTCAATACAGGCTCGCCTTCGATCACTCTTGATCAGGTCCTTCATGCGATGGACAGTTTGAAAGTTGATGAACAGGGCTTGGATGAATTCTCCAGGAAGATATTGAGGGTGATCATTGAGACCTATTCAGGCGGGCCTGTGGGGGTTGAAGCATTGGCTGCCACGCTCAATGAAGAAGTGGATACGCTTGTTGATGTTGTTGAACCTTACCTTTTAAAAGCAGGTTTCCTGCGCCGCACGTCCCGTGGTCGTGAAGTGACGGATAAAGCCCGTAAGCATATCTCATGTTCAAAAAAATAACGCTATTCTTATTTGCTACCGTTCTCTTGCTTACCTTCGATGGAGGGTTCGGCATTGCGACGACCAACACGGTCAGGGTTGCTGTGTTACGTGAGACGGATCATTTCACGATCGCGATCGACGGCCGTTATAAGCTGGTTGATTTTAATACTGGCGCTCTTGTTGATAAAGGCGTGCGTCTTCGTCCGACGCTGGTCAGCATGTCTCACGGGAAGATCAAGGTGGGTGATGTTCTTTATCAAGAACAGCGCCTGATCATTGAGCCGCGTAAAGATGCGCTGATGAGCGTTCAGGGGAAGCATTTTCGCGGTTCTCTCGTCCTCATTAATAATAGCGGCGAGACCATGACCGTTGTTAATACCATTGAGCTTGAGCAATATATCAGAGGGGTTCTTTACCATGAGGTTTCTGACAAGTGGCCGCTTGAGGCGATCAAAGCTCAGGCTGTAGCGACACGTACCTATGCGCTTTATTCGATGGAAAAATTCGCAGGCCGTGATTATGACATGACCAATGATGTATATTCTCAGGTTTACGGGGGGCGTTCAGCTGAGCGTTACCGGACAAACCTTGCGGTCAAGCGCACCAAGGGCGAGGTGTTGAACTATAAAGGGAAGATCTTCCCGACCTTCTTTCATGCCAATTCCGGCGGTGTCACTGAGGATGCCTCTGAGCTTTGGGATGTGGATATTCCTCCTTTGAAAGGAAATGTGGCGTCTCCATTCTCGGTCAATTCGCCGCATTACCGCTGGAAATTGAATTGCCGCCTTAAGGATATTCAGGATAAATTGAATGATCTTGGGTATGGTCTTGGCTTGATCAAAGACATCAGTGTGATGGAGCGGAACAAGAGTGGGCGTGTTCGCAAGGTCCGTATCACGACCCGTGAGGGCAGTTCAGTTGTTGTTGAAGGAAAAGTTTTTCGTGAAGTCTTGGGCCCTAATGTGCTTAAAAGCAATAAGTATGAGATCGCGATGAAGGGATGGTTCGTTGATTTTGCGGGTTATGGCTGGGGTCACGGGGTAGGGATGTGTCAGTGGGGCGCTTATAATATGGCGCTTTTAAGATATGATTATAAGAAGATCCTTTTATTTTATTATCCCGGCGCAGAGATGCTTACCTTGCGGGATATTGATTAACTAATTTCTTGTTTTCGCCATTGTTTGTTCTACGATCGTCCGCAGTTCGTCTGTCTTTACCGGTGTAAAAATATAGCCATTCGCCCCTTGCCTTACTGCTTCGAGCCCGTCTTCTTCATTGACCTCATTTACCAGTGCAATGATCGTGAGTTTAGGTGCAATGGCGCGTATTTCTTGCAGGAGATTATCAAGTCCGTTCTCAGTTGTGCTGGCATCCAGAAGAAGTAAAGCAACGGATGTTTTAGAATTCAATACAGGCAACACGGCTTCAGGTGTTTCAACCACGACCAGCGGGAATTCATTGGTCAGGATCTTTTTGATGCTATCGCGTGTTGTTTCGTCAGTGTGTGCGATCAGGATCGTTGGTGTGGCCATAATGTCTTTTCTGAAATAGTATTCAGTTATTAAAGGATGACGGGTGTTGTGACCACGAGGATCTTTGCTGTCGTGACATCGTCGTTAATGAACAAATGAGGCTGTGCCGCATTAAAATAGAACGAACTTCCCGCCGAGAGCATGACCATCTGTGCTTTCAGCCGTACGGTTATCTTTCCCTCCAATAAGAAAATAAAGATCTCAGAACCGTTGGGCAGGGTTGTTTCTTCGGTAACGCCTTTGGGTTCGATCCTCAAAAGCCGCGGGAGCATTCTTTTGGTCCCAAGTTGTTTTGCCAGGATCTCGTAAGAGGCGCTTTGGTTTGCCTGGATCACTTCATTAGCTGTATTCTCGCCGGAAGGGGTGGACGTATTTTCACTATCCAGGTCCTGATAGAGCTCAATGAGCTCAATACCTAATGCTTTTGAAATATTAATATGCGATTCAAGTGTGCCGGTCATTTGCCCGTGTTCAATACGGGACAGCGTCGCGATCTGCACGCCGCTTTCTTTCGAAAGCTCAGTAAGTGATATCTTTTTTTGTATTCTGAATTTCTTTATTCTGGGGCCAAGGTTCATCATTTCTTTATTCTCCTAATGAGGCTAATTTTACCACACGTTGACTAATTATCAACACAACTTCCATTATTTTTTTACTTATTGATTCAGCATCAAATAATATTTGACATCTAATCAATGATAAGCTATATTCCTAGTATCGTTTTGATGATTAAACAAATATTTAAGAATGGTCAGTAGGAAATGGTTGGGGTGAATATGATCAATTCCTTGGAAGCTTCTTCACGAAAAGTATCCGTTTATACAACACTTGTGATCTTAAAGAACATGCGCGAGCGGTTAGGGTTGGAAGCGATGTGTTCTTTCTTGGATGGTTATACGCGCATGATCGAGCGGACATCTCCTGATATAAGGGAAGTGGTCCTGCGTGAACTGCAGGAAAAAGCATTACGCCAGCTTTATGAATCGGCGTTAGTTGAAGAACAGAAATAACAGAAAGGAAAAAAAGTGTATGCAGAATGTGGAATTCAGTGTGGAGCGGATGTTCCGTATCCCTGAAGGCGGGATGCTTAAAGCCTTCGCCGATGTGTCTATCGGCGGGATGCTGACGGTCCGCGGGGTCAGGGTCCTAGAAAGCAAGAAAGGCGTTTTTGTTTCAATGCCGCAGGAACAGGGAAAGAACAATAAATGGTATGACCAGGTCGTTCTTAAGAGCGCGGAACTTTATGAGGCGATGTCGGCTAAAGTGATCGAGCATTATCACGCCGGAGAATAAGATAATAAGGGGCGTCGAAAACACATAGGCTTTCTCCGGTGGGGCGGGGAAAGATATAGGGGGGATGTGTTGGGGCGACGCCCCTTTTTTATTAAGACCGTGTAGTGGTGCGGAGCAGTTATGAGCGTTCTTTAAGTGTATATTTTTCGAACATTAAAAAACTATTTTCTAGTTTTTTCTATTCTCCGTCGAGAGAAAACTTTCCTCGACCTATTGCATAATCCGGGTATCGGGAGTATATTTAGATAGTAAACACGGACTCGGGTTTCAGTGAGTCCTAACACGGCCGAACAGGCCGTGACATGTTACGGGCAAGGATGCTCGAAAACATATAAAGTAATGAAGCTTTAAGATATCACCCTTATGGGTGAGTAAAGACAAAGACGTCTTTGGACCAAACAGTGAGTTGGTTCGAGGGCGTCTTTCTTCTTTATGTTGGTTTTGTTGTTCGGGGTAAGGATTTTAAGGGGATCTGGATAAACAAGGAGGGTGTAAGATGAATACTGGAGATACAGCATGGGTTTTGATCTCAACAGCGCTTGTGATGTTGATGACACCGGGGTTGGCGTTTTTTTATGGCGGCATGGTCCGGCGTAAGAACATTCTAAGTGTGCTGATGCAGTGCTTTTTTGCATTGTGTTTAGTAAGTGTTCTTTGGGTGGTGTATGGGTATAGTTTAGCTTTTGCACCTGGAACAGGTTTTTGGGGAGGGTTTCAATGGGCATTTTTGAACGGGGTCGGGCTTGAACCGTATAATGATTATTCGGCAACCATCCCTCATCAGGCGTTCATGATCTTTCAGGCCATGTTCGCGGTGATCACGCCAGCTTTGATCATCGGGGCTTTTGCCGAACGGATGAAGTTCTCTTCGTTCGTTGTCTTCATGATCTTGTGGTTGACGCTGGTCTATGCACCTGTTTGCCACTGGGTGTGGGCGATCGGCGGTTTCATCCGTAATATGGGGGCTCTCGACTTTGCGGGTGGTACGGTCGTTCATATCAATGCCGGTATTGCGGCATTGGTGACAGCACTGATGATCGGTGGCCGTAAGAACGTTAAGAAACATATCCCTGCACCGCATAATCTTCCTTTTGTGGCGCTCGGAACAGCGTTATTATGGTTCGGGTGGTTTGGTTTCAATGCAGGGTCTTCACTCGGCGCTAATGGTTTGGCGGTGAATGCTTTTGTTGTGACCAATACTGCGGCAGGTGCGGCTGGTTTAAGCTGGGCGCTCATTGAATGGATCCGTAATGGAAAGCCCACGATGTTCGGGTTGGCTTCTGGTGCGGTCGCCGGGCTTGTTGCGATCACACCTGCGGCTGGTTTTGTAAATGTAAGCGGTGCACTTATCATCGGTCTTTTGGTGAGTGTGTTCTGTTATATTGCCGCTGCTATCCTCAAACCGAAACTTGGTTATGATGATGCGCTTGATGCGTTTGGCGTTCATTGTGTCGGCGGTATCTGGGGGGCATTGGCCACTGGTCTTTTTGCCTCGAAGCTGGTCAATAGTGCTGGTAATGACGGGTTGTTCTACGGGAATCCGGCGTTGTTCATGATCCAGCTTAAGGCCGTTCTTATCACGATCGCGTATTCTGCAGTCGTGACAGCGGTCCTCTTTAAGGTGGTTGACATGGTGTTGGGCATGAGGGTTTCGCCTAAGAGCGAGGATGTCGGGTTGGATCTTACCGAGCATCATGAGCGTGCTTATACCATCGTGGAATAAAGGGGTATCGTGTTAGAGCATAATGAAAGGTATTAAAACTAAGGAGATAATATGAAAATGATCGTGGCTATTGTTCAGCCGGATAAAATGGATGATGTGCGTGAGGAGTTATATAAAGCAGATATCAATCTGATGACCGTTAGTGAAGTGTTAGGGCATGGTCGTCAGAAAGGTGTCACCGAGATCTACAGAGGCGCGCGTGAGATGGGGAATTTTCTCCGCAAGATCCGCTTTGAGATCGCGGTCAATGATAACTTCGTTGAAGCGGGTATTAAAGCGATCGTTCGTGGGGCAAAGACGGGTGAGACAGGGGACGGGAAGATCTTTGTGCTTCCTCTTGAACAGTCGATCCGTATCCGCACTGAGGAACGCGGATCGATCGCTATCGGATAAGCGTAGGATGGCTTAAGAAAAAAGAGGCTTGGGAAGGAAAAGATAAGTCGGATTTATATCGAGCTTATTCTTTTTCTTCCCAGGTCTTTTTTTGAAGTGTCGGCGTGTTGACAATAATGTGAAGAGTGCTATAGTGCTTTTTATCATTAATAATCTAAAAAATAATTCAAAGGTTCAATGAGACCTTAATAAGGTTTCGTTACTATATGTCCGAAGTGCATCCAGAAGCCATAGAGTCGTTCGTATCTCCCGAATTCCCTAATATGATCGGTATGTTGGCCGAACATTTAGGCGATACGCCGTTTGGGCATTTTCTTCACATGTGGGAAAGTGTGATCTATTGTGTATTGATCGGCGCTTTATTGGTCATTGGATCTTTTTTTGCCACACGAAAACGGGCCATTATTCCCGGGCGTTTGCAAAATTTAGCTGAAATGTATGTGACAGGTGTGGATGATTTCGTATGCGAAGTTTTGGGACTTCGCGGACGTCAATATACGCCCTTTATCGGGACAGTGTTCATTTATGTGTTGTTCATGAATTATATCGGAATGATCCCTTTTTTTAGGTCACCGACCACGGAATGGTCGACGACATTTGGATTGGCGATCATCGTTTTTGTTTACGTTCAGTATACGGCATTTAAAGAGCTTGGGCTTCTCGGTTATGGGGACCATTTGATGGGCAAGCCCCGTGGTATCATGGCCATGACCCTTATTATGCCGATCTTTATGCTGGCATTGCATTTGATCGGTGAACTAATCCGGCCATTCAGTTTGTCCTTGCGTCTTCGCAGTAATATCTGGGGTGATGATATGCTGTTGGCCTTGATGGCCAGCTGGGGGGTAAAAGGCCTCCCTGTGCTTTTTGTTAATTATGTGATCGTTTTTCTGGCGTCGACGATCCAGGCGATCGTGTTCAGCATGTTGACGCTGGTCTATTTTGCATTGGTGTTGGTCCATGAGGATGAACATCATGAAGAAAGTAAAATAATCAATTAACAGGAGGGAAGTAGTATGGATTTTAAATTCGCATTAGCGTTCGGTTTGCCGATCGGTCTTGGTATGGCGGCGTTGGGTGTTGGTATCGGTCTTGGTAATGCTGTATCAAGTGCGATGAATGCGCTTGGTCGTCAGCCGGATGCGATGACCAAGATCCTCATCACTATGCTCACAGGGTGCGCGCTTATTGAAGCGGTCGTCATCTATGTGATGGTGTTCTGTTATGGTCTCGTCGGGAAGATCTGATCAATAAAATGCGGGACCAATCTGTATTGAGGGATCTATGGAGCTTTTTAAATTATTAAATACAAGTCTTGTTGCGGCACAGATCATTTGTTTTCTGATCCTGTTGGGGCTGATGAAGAAATTCCTTTGGAAGCCCGTATTCTCGATACTGGAAGCCAGGAAAGCTCACGTTCAGCAAGAGATGAACAAACTCGATGAGGCCAAGGCGGATGTGGCCAAATTGAAAGCCGAATACCAGGAGTTCATCGATCGTGTGGATGAGATGGCTAAAAAGCGCTTAAGGGAGATCGAGGGGGTTGGTGAAGAAAAAGCGCATGAGATCCGTGATCACGCACGTCAGGAAGCTGAACGCATTGTTGAGGATGCCCGTCGTGAGATCCGTTTTGAATTGGCCAAGTCCAGAGAAATGCTGAAGGCTGACGTTGTTGAAATGGTCATTAAGACAACGGAGCGCATGATCCAGGAAAAACTGAGCTTTGAGGATGATCGTAAGATCATTGATGATTTCCTTTCAGAGATGGATAAGAAATGAAAGAAACGATCATTGCCGCACGCTATGCCGAAGCTTTTGTTGCCTTTGCGGCGCCGCATATTGGTGTGCGCAGGGTCGTTGATGAAATGAAACAGCTTCGTTGGCTGTTGCGGGAGAATCCCGATTTGGATCAGTTCCTTAAAGCCCCGGAAGTCCCATTATCGGATAAGGCGCGTGTTATCGATCATGTCTTTGCTGATGGATATTCTGAAGAAATAAGGGATTTCTTGAAATATCTGATCGAAAAGTCCCGTTTGAGCAGTTTGGTGATGATCTCTGATCATATCCGTATTGTTTACGCACATGGGAATGTGGTGGATGCTGTATTACGTTCCACATTCCCATTAGAACTTGAGACGGTCCAGCTCATCAAGGATAAGTTGGAGGCCAGGATATCCCGGAAGGTGAACCTTTATTTGGAACTTGATCCGGATCTGTTAGGCGGAGTGCAAATTGTCGTCGGTAATCGTGTGATCGATGGATCTATCCGGTATAAATTACAGGAATTGAAAAATAAAT
>DYQZ01000031.1 GCA_020719005.1 Candidatus Omnitrophus sp. | reverse complement strand
TTCAGAGGATCTCTTATCTCCCGTCGCTGTCCGACGGTATTATAGAAAACGGAGAAGGTGAGATTCGAACTCACGGTCCCTCGCGGGACAACGGTTTTCAAGACCGCCGCTATCGGCCACTCAGCCACCTCTCCAAAAAGCTTTTCAAAAATATCGAGGCATAATATAGCATGATTATTTTAAAAGAAAATAGAAAAGAACGCGTTGTTAGAAAAGAAAAGTCTCTTTACAGAATTACAATACGAGGATAAAATCAACGGCTTCTTGAAAGTTCATTTCGATTTCTTGGAGAGATGCCTGAGTGGTTGAAGGGGACGGTCTCGAAAACCGTTATATTCTTTATGGATATCCAGGGTTCGAACCCCTGTCTCTCCGTTTTTCTTCCTAAACAAAAAAAAGCTCTTACCCGAATGGGAAGAGCTTTTTTTGCTTTCCAAGAAAAGAAAAACGAACACCAAAAATGATCTTACGCCTTAAAAAGCTGTCCGATCACAACTTTATAGATATTCCCTGACGCCCCTGTTAGGTCATTAAAGAACGTCGGAAAAGAGAACCCCGGAAGAACAAGGCTTGCTAAAAGCGCCATTAAGAAAACATCCAAAATATAAACAAGAGACATCCCGAAAAAATAAGTTGGTTTCCCAGCCGATGAATCTTTATTATAAAGATCCTGCGCCGTTAAAATAATATGCATCGAAAAAGTGAACGCGAAAAGAAAAAGAAAAACCGTGCGCCAGGCATCCAAATTCCCCATCCATGACACCACCGCATACGCCGCCAGCACGATCATTGAATAGACTGGGAACACATACGGTGCGGCATTGACCAGCGGCTTTAAGAACTGGAACGCCGCCGTGACAAGGCGCTGACCAAATGTGTAAACAACCCCAAAATCATACACAAAAAATTTGAGGATAATATAGCTGAACATCCCCCATGAAAGAGCATCACGCAATGCTGGTTCGAACTTGACCAATTCATTCTGAAAAGCAAAAGTCGAGGCAATGACCAACGGCAAAATAAGGACTGCGAACAAGAACTTCAATACAACAAAAAATGCATCCTTCATCAAGACCTCCCATCAACACTTTTCACACAACACATAACTTTACCGGATCTCCGTCTTCCCGTGCATATACGGACGAAGGACTTCAGGTATCTCAATACTACCGTCAGCCTGCTGATAATTCTCAATAACCGCGATCATGGTGCGTGGTGTCGCAACACCTGAACCATTCAGTGTGTGTACAAAAGCCGGCTTCTTCATATCCTTGCCCTTGTATCGAATATTCGCACGGCGCGCCTGAAAATCTTCAAAATTCGAACAGCTCGACGCTTCAAGCCACTTATCAAGACCCGGCGCATAGACCTCAAGGTCATAACATTTCGCCGCCGAAAAACTCATATCGCCTGATGCCAATTCCAGCACACGATACGGGATCTTTAACAATTGAAAGACTTTCTCCGCATTAGCAACCAGCGTCTCAAGTTCATTATAAGATGTTTCGGGCTTAACGAATTTAACGAGCTCGACTTTGTTGAACTGATGCACGCGCATAAGCCCGCGCGTATCTTTCCCATAAGAACCAGCTTCGCGGCGGAAACATGCCGAATAAGCCGTATGATAGATCGGAAGCTCCGCCTCATCGAGCATCTCATTACGATATATATTGGTGACCGGCACTTCAGCTGTCGGGATCAGATAAAGATCATCCTCGGGCAAATGATACATATCATCCTTCATCTTCGGCAGCTGCCCCGTCCCCTGCATGCTTGCGGCATTGACCAAGACCGGCGGCAACACCTCGACATAACCATGTTCACGGATATGCAGATCAAGCATGAAATTGATAAGCGCACGCTCCAAAAGCGCCCCAGCCTTCTTATACAAAATAAAGTTCGCGCCCGACAACTTCGTCGCGCGTTTAAAATCAACGATATCCAGCCGTTCAACAAGCGCCACATGGTCCTGCGGCTTGAAATCAAACTTGCGGAGCTCTCCGTGCTGACGCACGACCCTGTTCAGCTGAGGCCCGCCCATCGGGATCGACGGATGCGGCAAATTCGGAACATATAAAAGGATGTTCGTGATCTTCTCTTCGAGCTCTTTTAACTTTGGCTCGATCACATCGATCTCTACCGCCGTTGACTTCATGGCATGGATGGTTGCTTTAGGGTCTTTCTTTTCCTTAATGAGCTTTGTGATCTCATCATTCGCTGTATTCTTCTTTGCCTTCAGTTCATCAAGCTGAACGATCAAACGACGGCGTTCTTCATCAAAAGAAAGCACCTCATCAAGTGAGATCTTGCAGTTCTTTGCCCAAAGCCCTTGTTTGACCGCATCAACATTTTCCCGAATGAATTTAATATCTAACATCAACAGCCCCTTATTCTTTGATATTACCAGATAAAAGCGTCTGCCTTACCCGAGTTAAAAGCTCACCTTTACTGACCGGTTTTGTCAAAAAAACATCTGCGCCTTCCTGAAAACTGTTAATGACCGCGCTTGGTTTATCCCGTCCGGTCAGAAATATAACAGGAATATCTTTAAGATAAATGTTCTTTTTAAGTTCACAACATACTTCTGGACCATTCATCCCCGGCATTTCATAGTCGAGCACGATCAGGTCCGGTCGATGTTCCATGGCCAAAGAGATCCCGCTAACGCCATCTTCTGCACTAAGCACATCATACACACACGCTAATGCTTTTGATGAGAACGTGCGATCAACAACAGAGTCATCGATCACGAGCACTTTCCCCTGCTTGGGGCTCGCGCTTAACTTCCAGATACGATCAAAGATATTTCCCATAGGATGCTTATTATAATGATGAATAACTGTTTTTCAACATTACAAATAGAATTCGACAAAGACAAAAGTTTTTATAGAATACACCCATGTCCATTGATCAACTAACAACCATCCATCCCGTCATCCTGGCTTTATGCGCAGGGATCTTCACCTGGAGCATCACTGCGCTTGGCGCCGCTGTTGTTTTTCTTGCCAAAGAAGTGAACAAGAAATTCCTGCACACCATGCTTGGCTTTGCCGCCGGGATCATGGTCGCTGCCAGTTTCTGGTCGCTGTCGGCTCCCTGCATCAAGATGTCCAGAGAAATGGGTCTGCCTCCATGGCTTCCGGCCTGCGTTGGGTTCCTTTCAGGATGTTTTTTCCTGCGCATGGCAGACAAATTTATTCCCCATCTACACCTGGATCAGCCCATCGACCATGCGGAAGGGATAAAAACAAACTGGAAAAGAACAACGCTTCTTATCTTTGCCGTCACTCTGCATAACATCCCTGAAGGCCTTGCTTTGGGTGTGGCGTTCGGCGCTATTGCCGCTAATATGGATGCGGTCAATCTCGTGGCCGCGATCACCCTCACCATCGGGATCGGCATTCAGAACTTCCCTGAAGGTATGGCGATCTCTCTGCCTTTGCGTGCCTGCGGATTCTCCAAAGTAAAAAGTTTCTTTGTAGGACAGCTCTCAGGGATCGTTGAACCCATCGCCGCGGTCATCGGCGCAATGATAGTATTCTTTGTTCAACCTCTTCTACCCTATGCCCTGGCCTTTGCGGCTGGTGCCATGCTCTTCGTCGTTGTTGAAGAATTGATCCCTGAATCACAAAGCGAAGAACACGGGGACATTGCGACCCTTGGTTTCATTATCGGGTTCACCCTGATGATGTTCCTCGAGATCACCCTGGGATAAGAACAGTCATACTCATTTAACCAATCACCAAAAAACCATATGAAGATAAAAACAACTGTCTATCAGCTTCAACTCGGCGGAATGGCCAACTTCTCCTACATCATCGCGGACAATGCTTCACACAATGCCGCCGTTATTGATCCTCACGATGATACTGACGCCATACTCGAAGTATTAAGTTCAAACAAACTAACACTATCCCATATCCTTCTAACTCATGGACATTTTGATCATATCGGAGGGGTCGCGCTTTTATCAAAGAAATTGAACGCGCCTGTTCATTTATCTCTGCACGAATCCCCCCTTTACAACGTCAAAGCCCCGAACTTGATCCAAACAAAAAATAACGACACGATCTCACTCGGTGAAAGTCAGATCAAATGCATCCATACACCGGGACACACGCCAGGTTGTCAGTGTTTTCTTGTGGATAACGACCTTTTTACTGGGGATACGCTTTTTATAAATGCTGTCGGAAGGATCGACCTCCCCGGCGGGAACGGCACTATTCTATTCCAAAGTCTTCAACGTATCAAAACCATCCCAGAGACAACGGTCATTTGGCCCGGGCATGACTACGGTGCGACATCTTCAGATACACTACTACATTTGAAACAAACGAATCCCTTCCTGGCCTGCTCCTCAAAAGAAGAATTCCTCGATTTCTTTATGTAAGCCGCTCAAAAAGGGCCAGCGTTTCAAGATGACGCGTGCGTGGGAAGAAGTCAAAAGGCTGAACAACCTTCAGTCTCCACCCTCCTGTTGAAAGGCCATTCAAATTCTCAAGAAAACTTTGAGGATCACAGGATAAATAAACCAGATGCTTTGCACGCGGGATCTGACCTAACAACTTGATCGTATCCTCACTTAAACCCGCACGCGGAGGATCGACCATCACAATATTATCTGAAGAAGTTACCGAAGTAAGCAGCATGGGAAGGACCTCTTCAACCCGTCCTTCAAACACATCCATATTAGCCGCTCTGTTATACATCATATTATGCTTGGCCAGACGGATCGCATGAACATTCTCTTCGATATCAACAACCTTTTTCACCAGATCCCGCACCATCAAACTAAAAAGCCCAACCCCTCCGTAAAGATCAAAGAAAACGGCGTCCTTTGACCATATCGGAAAAGCGCGCAACACATCACGCAACACGGGCAAGATCGACAGATTCGCCTGAAAGAATGTATCAAGACTGTAAAAGATCTTATCTTGGTCTATGGTGACAGAAAGATACTCGTCTTTTCCTAATACCAATGATCTTTTTCCAATACCTCCCCAACGAGGCTCTCCGACGTCTCCACAACGCACTGTCAGATTTGCCATGCGATATTTAGGAGGAAGCATACTGGAAGCTTCTTGACGTAATTGAGGAATAAAAGAGGAAACCGCCTCCATGGCGATAGGGCAAGACCCCACTTCGATCACCGGACCTTTCCCGACAGGAGAAAATCCAATAAAGATCTGCCCATCACGCCAACGGGTCAGCTTAAGGTCTAAACGATGCCGGTAACCGTATTCTCTAGGAGAACGAACGATCGGAAAGAATTGAACTGACGACATGCCAGGCTTACCGGCAAAAAGCTCCTTTAAAAGAGATTCCTTCAACAGAAGTTCATCTTCATAAGGGATATGCTGATACTGGCAACCGCCACAACGTCCGTAGACAGAACAAACAGGAGCTACTTGCTGAGTCAAAGTTTCACCTTAAAATAATATCTTGATCATGTGACCCAGAACATAATACATGAGCTTATATTTCTTCTCATACGTCTCGACGTCACCGTAATACATCACATTATATCCGACAACATCCCGGAACATGAACTGATAAAGGTCCATGACCATGTTCTTCTCGCCCCTATAATAAAAGACAGTCCTGTAACCGCGTCGACCAGAGATCGTTGTCGGCCCTGTTGAAATGACTTTACAATCACTGAACACAAGGGTGGTCTGTTTGACCGTCAATGCCCCGAAATCATCGATATTCAAAGGATTCTTTGATTGATCCACCGTTGTTACCGTAATATTCTCCTGCATGGTATCCATGGCATTCTCTTTCGGAGAAATAAATACCACGATCGCATCCTTCACATTGAACGGATGCTCCGCCACTATCCACCCCTTAGGATAAGGGATGATCAATCCTTCTTTCTTATTCTCATAGAAATTAAAACTTGTTTTGTAATAAATAACACCCGCGACAACAGAAAATATCAATGTCGCAACAAAAGCGATCAGGATGATCAACAGCCAATTAACTTTCTTTTTAGCCTTCACAGGACTAGCCATAACATTCCCCTTTTTTGATTAGAACGCGGTCTTCAATACATCCCAGATACTACGCGATTCCATACATAAATAAACATACGTATCTTTGGAACATCTCTTCTTAAGCAGATCCAACATCTTTTGATACACATCACGACGAACACTATCATGATAACGCAGTTTACCGTCCTCACCTATCAACATTTCTCCTGAAAGAATTGTATTCCCCGGAAAGCGGTTTTCAATAACTTTCTTTTGTCTTTGTGTCATCCTCAGCATTCCTAGACTGATCCATGCGATCGAATCTGCGGGGACGTTCTCAAAAAGAAGATCGACAACCTTTGAATACTCATCCTCCCATCCTTTAAAAGGAACGATCGGGTCAAAATGAAAGGCGGTCCTGTAACCATGCCGTGCACATCGGTTCGCCGCGTGCAAACGGTCTTTCAAGGACGCTGTAAAATGTTCTTCCCGGTCAATGAAGACTTGGGGATTAAGCGACCAGGACACCACGATATTAGACACACCCTGGAGCGATAACAACTTCTCAATATTGATACTCTTGGTCTTAAATTCAAAGATGCTTTTAGGACGGCTTCGAAAAAACTCCACGATCCGGGGAGAAAATTCTGTTATATGATCAAAAACCAAAGAATCGGTCAACTCCCCTGACCCCACACGAACACCCTGATCATAACCTTTAAAGGCAGTGAAGAAGTCTTCAATATTAGCCGGTAGAACGACCCCGTGTGCATTGGTGTAATTCTGCAGGAAACAATACGAACACTCAAAAGGACACCCAACCCCCAAATTCGCATTATGATAACCGCATCCAACGACCCCCGGCGAACAAGGGCATTTCTTATAAAAATCGTGTTTCTCATGGACAATGAAAAGATCCTCTGTCCGACGATTATATGCTTTAATATCAAGAGATATCTCTTTTGTCTTTTCTTTATATGAAGTGATCGAAAGAAATGTAGCTAACGGGAAAAGACGCTCTGCCCGATCTGCCAAAGAAGACCGCTTGGCATCATCTTCAATATAAACACGTTTTGGATAAAAAGATGGGGCTGGCTGTAATAGAACAGTATTGGCTGGATCAATATCCACCATCGAAAAAGACTCCTCCACAAGAATGCCGCGCGCTGTAAGATCAGTAAATCTACGACGCACAAGAGCCTCTTTGATCCTTGGAAAACTTTTCTGTTCGATGGGGATCGATAATAATACAGCCTCGACCTTCACCTGTTCACGGAGAGTTATCTCAAAAACAAGACGAGAAAGCTCCTGCTGTTTATTCACACCGAAGAAAGAAAAACGGATGGACACCTTTTCTCTTAAAAGATCCGTATCGATCATGCGCCTTCCATCTGTTTCAATCGAGATATTTCATCCACAGAAAGATCCCATGAAGCGGCCCCTGCATTCATCCTTAACTGCTCTACATCACGACAGCCCGCCAATGCCACGACAACGCCTTGCTGTTGACGGCACCAGTTCAACGCCAGCTCATTTAAAGGCCGCCCATATGAAGAAAGGCCCTTAATAAAACGGTTCGTCTGTGTGAATTTCTCACCTTCATAGAAAGAATAGAACATCTTGCGCGCATCCCGACGAGTGAACTGAGGCTGGACTTTATATTTCCCGGTCAGGATCCCTCCGCCCATCACACCATAAGCGATCACCCCGATCTTTTGCGCAACACAGAAAGGAAGAAGTTCTTTCTCAATGCCGCGCTCAAGAAGAGAATACTGGACCTGTACGGTGCGAACAGGCGCCGCTTTGATCGCTTTCTTTAAAAGATCAAGGCCGACATTACACAAACCAATATGCTTGATCTTTTTCTGACCTTGAAATTTTAACAGCACCTCCATTGTCCTCTCGATCTCTACATTCGGGTCCGGCCAATGCGTCTGATAAAGGTCGATCACATCACACTGCAAACGTTTCAATGAAAGCTCCAACTCCCGCTCGAGTGATCCCGGCGTCAGATCATGCACGATCCGTCCGTTCTCTCTGACCAATCCGCATTTAGTCGCAATGAAGACTTTATCCCGTTTCCCTGCGATCCCTTTCCCGATCAATTCCTCTGAAACACCATCCGTATAAAAAGGCGCTGTATCAATAAAGTTCACGCCGAGACCGATCGCCTCTTTAACAACGGCCACAGCCGCGTCGTTATCCGCCCCGCCCCAGTTCTCGCCACCAAAAACCCACGTCCCAAGTCCTATCACAGAAACACGTTCATCTGTTCCGGGAAGATCACTGTATTTCATCCATCTGCCCCGCTTTCTTGAACCTATTATAAACGCCTTATGATATACTTTCTTCATTATCATTTCAATCCGTGTGAGGAAACATGAACAAATTCCAGGCACTGTTCGGCATTGAACAGAAAAAGATCAGAAAGAACATCCTTCTTCTTCCTTTTGTACCTGCGAAGGCCCTTGATATCTTTGGACTTAAAACCCTCTCCAATGGACGCCCCTTCGCTGCGGCTTCCACCGATACTCTATCCGTCATCCGCACCAACATCGGCGCTCACTTCGTCGGGGATGCGGTCATGTACCTGAAAGACTCCCCTGCAGAGAATATCTTCTTTCTAGGAAGCTGCGGACTGTTCAACAAGAAGTTCGGTTCCCATATAGGAAGCCTAGTCACCCCAACAACTGTTTATGGGATCGAAAGCTTCAGCGATATTATCACACACCGGCTTCAATCCCCTTCGCCTATCCATCCTGATGGTGAACTCTTAAGAAGTTTCATTGAAACAACCAAACTCAATCTTGTATCCACCACCTGCGTGAGCTTTGGTTCTTTATATTTTGAAGATACCCACGCCCATGCATTTGATCGCTTGAATGCCGATGTCATTGAAATGGAATGCGCCGCGCTCTTTCATGCGGCCAAAGAAACAGAAAAACGCGCCATGGCGCTGTTATATATCACTGATATCCTCGGCGAAAAAGCTTTTTACGGCGACCCAGCCCCCTCAGATAAAAAAAGCCTGACTGATGCTATCAGCCAGGCTTGTCATGCCGTTGATCTGTTCTCTAAGAAAAACTCTTAACTCTTTTTCCGCGCAATACCTTTCTTCACCGCAGCCACAATATCCACGGACTTCATTTTATAATGCTGTAACAACTGTTCGGGCGTTCCTGTCTGCCCAAAAGAATCATGTATGCCGATCATCTCAACAGGAACAGGCATATACTGGACCAGCACTTCAGCCACAGCACTCCCCAATCCACCGTTCAACTGATGCTCTTCTGCCGTAACAATAGCACCCGTCTCTTTCGCACATTTCAGGATCATATCGACATCAAGAGGCTTGATCGTATGCATGTTGATCACACGCACGCTAATGCCTTCCTTCTCAAGATCCTTGGCCGCATTAAAAGCTTCACAGACCATCACACCACACGCAATGACTGTAACATCCTTACCATCACGCAATACATTGGCTTTGCCAACAACAAAAGGTGTTGTCTCATCCGTCAGGACAGGAAGTGCAGATCTCGAAAGACGCAAATAAAAAGGCCCTTTCTGCTCGACCATTGCCCTCGTTGCTTTTTTCGCCTCGATCGTATCCATCGGACAGATCACCTTCATATTAGGCAAAACACGCATGATCGCAAGGTCTTCCAAACACTGCGCACTCGCCCCATCTTCCCCGACGGTAATACCCGCGTGGGTCGCAACCAACTTCACATTCAGATTGTTATAACAAACGTCCATGCGGATCTGATCATAACCACGGTTGGTCAAAAATACCGCGAATGAGTTCGTAACCGCCACAAATCCTTCACTGGCAAATCCAGCAGCCATACCGATCATATCCTGCTCGGCAATACCGACTGAAAAGAATCTGTCTGCCGCGGTCTTCTTGAAATATTCCGCGCGCGTCGCATCCTCAAGGTCGGCCGAGACCATGACCAACTTCTTATTTTCTTCAGCAAGCAAGGCGATCTCTTCGCCAAAGCCGTCACGTGGAGGAGTGGGTTTCATTTCCATATCAATAAAGTACCTTTAATGCATCTGCCAGTTGTTCTTTATTCGGGGCCTTGCCATGCCAGCCGCACTTTAGTTCCATAAAAGGAACCCCTTTACCCTTTAACGTATTTGCAATGATCACCGTCGGCTTGCCCTTGGTGACTTTAAACGCATCAAAAGCCTTGAGCAACTGTTCAAAATCATTGCCATCAACCTCGATCACATTCCAGCCAAAACTTCTCCAACGATCCCCCATGGGTTCCATGTTCTTAATATCATTCACAAGGCCATTCTCCTGGACCTTGTTATAATCAACGATCGCGCACACATTATCCAGCTTGAAATGCGACGCTGTCATAGCCGCTTCCCAAACAGATCCTTCCTGGATCTCACCGTCACCCATGATGCAATAACTCTTGAAATCAGCACCCTTGAGCTTCGCTGCCATGGCCACTCCGTTAACATACGACAATCCATGACCCAGAGAACCCGTGTTGAACTCAACACCCGGAACTTTATAATGTACGTGCCCCTGCAGACGACTGCCGAACTTACGAAACGTCTTTAACTCTTCTTTAGGAAAATAACCGTAATTTGCAAGAGTGACATAGACCACCGGGGTCACATGTCCTTTAGACACCACAAAACGGTCGCGGCCTTCCCATTTTGGCTCATTCGGACGATGATCCATCACCACATCATAGAGACTGATAAAGATCTCGACTGCGGATAAAGAACCACCAGGATGTCCAGAGCCAGCCCCTTCAAGGGTCTCAAGGATCTCACGACGGAACTGATACGCTTTTGCCTTCAATGCAGACAGATCGATTTGTTTTGCAGACACAGCCCACTCCTCACAATTAAAAAACGAAGAACTTGGAATTCAGAAAGTATAAGACAAAGGCTTAAAAGCGTCAAGCCAAGGATGGAAAAACCTACTTCCTTCTCTTTTTTGATAACCAAAAGAAATACCCTATCGTGACAAGCGTAGCGATCGGAGCGGCAAAGTCAGGGATATTTGCTCCAAAACTCTCAAGTGTCATAAAAACACCTAAGACCAAAATGGAATACATTGCGCCATTCTTAAGGTAAGGATACTCTTTGATCTTTTCTGTCCCTTTGATAGTCAACTGCCTTACAACCAAGGCACCGAGCCCATTGCCCAGAATGATCACAGGAATAGACATGGTAAAAGCAAACGCTCCGACGACACCGTCAATGGAAAAACTTGCGTCCAACACTTCCAGATAAAGAAGTTTACTGATATCGGATAATCCGGACTTTGTTGTCAGCTCTTTCTCCGCCTTTGCCGCATATTCTTTAAAACCATGCGTAAGAAAGAACGCCGTTGCTCCAATGGACGCTGCCACGGCCAGAAAAGGATCCCTATGCAATGCCGACCAGATAATCCACGTTAATATCAACGATGCCAATGTAAAAAACCATACTCCATGCCGAAATAAAACCTTCTCGAAAGAGAACGCAAAGTTCTTCTCCTCAAGAAAGATCCAATGCAAGGCAAGAAAAACAAGAAACAATCCGCCCCCCAATAACAAAAACGGGGCCGCTCGTTCAACAGACTCAAGGATATGTGGATCATTTGAAAAACTGGCCATGAACGCCCCGCTTGGCCCAATAGAAGGATTGGTCGCCCATAAAATAAGCCATGGCAAAAGACCACGCACTAAGAAAACTGCAAAGAATAATCCCCATGTCAAAAACCATCGACGCCAGCGAGCGCTCATCGTTGATAATACATCTGCATTTACAACCGCATTATCAATACTTGATACCACTTCAAAAACACACAACCCCAAAACACTCAATAAGAACACACTGATATCCATACAACCTCTCTAAATATTTTTTAAAAGCACATTAGACGATGAATTCTTCACCTGCTCCTCAAATACATGCAATGCTTTCTCAAGTTTCAATAATCCCGCTGTCTTTACAACAGGGATATCACAGACACCTTTCTTATCAAGAACATCCATCACAAGATGAACCGTCAACTGATTGATATCCCTGGCCGGTTGATACGAGGACTGTTTATATGTCGGATCATTGACCTCTGCGATAATGCCAACCTGGGTCAATTCAAAAAGAATATCCTGAACCAGACGGATGGGAATATCAAGAACGTCGGATATCTGGCTTGCCGTAAGAGGCGCCTGGGCATCCGCAAACCGTTTGACGAGGGTGCTGGCAATATGTAGCGCCAACAGTCTCTTGAAGGAAGGGCTTACATTGAGACAGTCATGCTCAAACTCATAGGTATCCACGTTCTGATGGGCAAAAGAAACCTCTGTCCCGAAAAGTACGATCCTCCAACTGATCTGCAGCCAAAGTAAAAAAAGCGGCAATGCGGCAAAACTTCCATACACCACATTCGCACTCCCCACCCCTACTTGGAATTGAATATAAATGATCTGAACAAGCTGATAGATCGTCCCTGCCACCACTCCGCCTAAAAGACCGGAAGCAAGATTGACCTTTGTATTAGGCATCAAGATATAAATAAAAGTGAATAGTATCCACACCATCACATAGGGCAAAAGATGTAAAAGGATCATGATAATTGGCGTGACCCCACCTAGGAAAGAAAGCTTTTGTAAAATAAGCCCGGCCTGGGTCGTCAAAAAGACCGTCACACCGCTTGATGCGATCACGAAGAAAGGACATATCATCATGATGGAAAGATAATCACTGACTTTACGGCCAAACGTACGGTCTTTCTTAATGCCCCAAATATCATTGAATGCTGATTCAATACTATTAAGGACCTTGATGACCGTCCAAAAAAGAACGATGACGCCAACCCCGGCGACAAGCCCCCCCTGAGTATCTTTCAAAAGATTATTGGCAAACCCAATGATCTGCGTCAGGCTTTGTTCCTGACCAGGGAACTTTTCAAGCAGTTGTTTCTCAAGTATCTGATCCAGCCCAAACCCCTTGGCAATACCAAAAGCCATGGCCGCGATCGGAACGATCGACAACAACGTATAGAACGTGAGCGCCGAGGCATTGAGCTGACATTTATTTCCCCGGAACTCACGGATAGCCAGCAATATCACACGCAATTGTTTGATCAGAAAAGACTCTCGACGGGACAGCTTCTTCGTATGAATACGCCAGATGTCGCGGTCGAGGTAATCAAAAAGTTTCTTTAAAGGCTGCGGCATATAAACTCCTTGGGATCAAAAAATGATATAAGAAAATATATTATATCATACGATCCCATTATCCGATCCACCCTCGCCAAGCAACATTATGCCTCGACCAATCGTCCCGTAACGTACTTATGTAACAAACTGCTGACGAATGTCTGATACGGCAAACCGTCCCGCATGGCCCGTTTTTGCAAACCCTGAAGATCATGAGATGAAATACGGATGTTCAACCGCGCATCCTTCTTCATCATCGCCTTGGCGGCATCCTGATATTTACGTAATTCAACCTTGCTGGTCGTGGTTCTCCACTCACCGCGCTCAACAGAACGCAAGAGATCCTCTTCTTCTTTATTCAGCTTCATAACCACTCTTCCTTTCCCCAAAATAATCCCGTGTCAATTTGCGGCTCGGGATAATGGTCTTTAAGAAAAACTTATCTTCATCTTCAACAAAAGGAACCGTATATATATACGCATCAATACATATCACAAGAACCTGCTGATGAGAATATCTGGCCCTGTTCGGATGATCCGACCTCGCCAGCAGATCTCCGTTATTGATATGATAAACAACATCCTCAAACGACACGCCCCGGCCGCGTTCCAATAATTCATTCTTTTCCTCATCCCACGCGAATGCTTTCATGGTTTAAGAGTACCACAATGTGTGCATTATGGCAACAGCAATGTTGATCCCACCTATCCCACCCGCCTACCTTCACGTCATCCCGAGGCCGACTTGTGGTGAGCCAAGCCGAACCAAGGCCGAGAGATCGCTGTCTACGAAAATATTCCTATCAGAAGTAATAAAAAAGACGATCTGCCTTGCGACAGATCGTCTTATTCTTTCTACCCGGGAATACACTAGTGTAGTGAGTCTAACGCTTCTCCCGAATTTGATCCCGAATGTTATTTATATTAAATAAACTTTGGCAAAGACAGCAAAAATTTAGTCCCTTCTTGATACTTTGATACCACCTCAACCTTCCCACCATGATTATCTTCCACGATCTTGCGGATCACATAAAGGCCAAGGCCTGTTCCCTTTTTGCTCGTCGCCTTGGTTGTGAAAAATGGCGTGAAAAGTTTATTCCGATCCTCATCTTTGACACCCATTCCATTATCACTGAAGATCACCTGCACCGTATTCACATCCCCCTCGGCAATACTTACAGACAATGTCGGTTGATACCCTTCTTCCTTAAAATCAGTCTTACGCTGCATCATGGCATCGTAAGCATTATCGATCAAATTAAAGAAAACCTCCTGCAACTGCGTAAAATTCCCTTTGATCTGCGGGATAAGTGAAAGATCATACAACTTATCAATTTTCATATTCCCGGACTTAACCTTGAACTGGACTATTTCATAAGCCGAATTAAAGATCTTATCGATATCGCACGCAGCAACCCCTTCATCCGTATGACGCGTGTATTTCAGAAGCCCTCGAACGATCTCACCGCCTTGCTTTACATTTTCCTGGATACGTTCCAGCCCATGACACAACTCTTCCTTTATCTTGAGGGCTTCCTCGGAACTAAAAATATCCTTTTTAAAGTCCAACGTGTCTTGCATATCACCCGCCACAAAGCCCATAGCATGGAACCTGTTATTGATCTGATGCGATAACCCATCAGCCATGGTTCCAATGGTGGCCATCTTTTCTGCCTTAAAAAGCTGTTCCTGCGTGCGCCTCACGTCCTCATAGAACTGTGCATTCTCGATCGCCAAGGCTGATTGATTAGCCAGGATCGTGAACACATTGATATCATCTGCCGTATATACCGTTCCTGACGATTTTTGTCCCAATGCCAAGAACGCGACCATGCGATCATCAATAATACTCGGAACGATCATCTCCCCCCCTAAAGACGCCAATTCCAAAGCAACAACCGATGGGATGATCTTTGAAGTTTTCTCTGTCTTGATCTCATCCAAAAGAATGGGGCGCCCTTCTGTCAAGATATACTCAATGAGCTTGGAATCCTCCGGAAAACTCTTTAAAAGATCGTTCGATTTCTTCCTATATAAAACAGTATTAAGAATATATGTTTTTGACTCCCTATCATATAAATACACCGAACAATATTCCGGCTTTATCGCCCCCATCACAATGCGAACGATCAATTTAAGAAGTTTCTTCAGGTCCTTGATGCGCCCCATCCCGGAAGACGCCTGGATGAGCGTTTGCTGGTATCGCCGCTGTTCCTTTAAAAGAATGTCATTTGCTCGACGCTGGAGATACAAGTACAAAGATGGACCAAGCGTAGCAAAAACACCTAACAGCACAAATGCCAAGAAATAAAATTTTCTGTAATAAAAATAAACCGGAACACCTAATGCGATAGCATAAACAAAGATAAAAATACCCGCTGATGATATGGCAACACGAATATCCATAAGACGATAGCGGATAACAGCATAAGCCGTTAAAAAGACATACGCCGAAACAAGGATATTCCCGAAAGGAGGAATGTTAATATCAAACCATAAAAGGAAATTCGTCGCGCCTCCAATAAAGCCAATAAAAGTTCCTAAAGAAACATACTTGATCTGTTCTTTATTTAGACCGGACAAAGATGAAAAACGCTTATACATCAACAAATGACTTTGCAAAACGGTTCCCACATAAAAAACAATAAAAAGCCAATAAAAAGACCCGGCCGTTGGCCAAAACTGAAAACCAAAACGTGAGCGCACATCAGCAACCATCAAATCTGTGAAAGAAAAGATGCAAAAGAAGATGCTCGTGATAAAGAAGCCGCGTATCTTTACACGATCCTCTCTTTCACTACCAATCAATACCATGGAAAAATAAAAGAAAGACGAAGGGATCCATGCTGAAGCAGCTGTAAGAAGCTTTGTAAAAAACAAAGAATTCGTGGCGCTATTCGATATTTGCCAGAAAAAATAAGACTGAGACCAAAGAAAAACTGTTCCGGCAAAGAAAGCAAAAGCCCGATGAAGACTTTTTCTTCCTTTTTTCAAAATAAAGATTATCAGTAATAAACTTGTTAGAGCATTGATCTCTGCGCTAATAGCATAAAATCCCATATTTTACCGTCTTGCTAAAACATATTGCAATATGCCCTGTTGCTCATAACCAAACTTCATATCTTCCTTTTTAATGCCTGCCGAAAGGCAATGGCTGCGGAATTCATCATCATCATTATATTCAAGCGCCCATTCCCCTACCCATTCCATATAATAAACCGATGGATTGCTATGCTTATTTCTCACATCTGAAATCGCCAAGACTCCACCGGATTTTAAACGCGAATACAACGCGCGAATTAATTTCGTAGTCACTTTCTCATTCAAATAATCAAACAGTCCCGTAGAAAAAATAAAGTCATACTGATAGGGAATGACCTTAGAAACATCTTTTGCTGCGCCTATTTTTAAGGCATTCTTTACTTCAAAATTAACTTTTATCGGTGCGCCTGACAAAAGACGCCGCGCATATTCCAAAGACCTAGAATCGTGATCAAAACAATCGATCTCAATATTCACATCTTTAAAAAGAGGGTCCAAACTAAGCTCTTTTAACTCCCTTGCTGGTCCAGAAGCGAGATCCAACATCCTCAAAGGCCGTTGCTTATTCCCTTTAACATACTCAAGAATAATATGTTTAAAATCCTCTTTGCGATTTCGAACAGCATTACTTATTGATGACATCTGAAAATAATTATCAAAAAGTCGATCAAACCCCGATGTTTTTGGTTGATTCAAATAAATATCATCAATAATCTCAAAATCTCCAGCATAACCATAAGGCTTTGACAAGCTCCGGGCGTTAAGATCACCTCTTAGAAATAATTCTCGATAATTTGAAACAAATATCCTTCTTAATTTGTCAACATTTTCCTGACCGTTATTCTCAACAAAATTCATAATATCTAAAAAAACAAAATTCACGATCGTATTGAATTCGTTCTGAAACCGCCCCCATTCTTTGGGATTATTTAATAAGGCAGCCTCAACAAGAGCAACACGCTCATTATAAAGATCAAACTTTCCCCTTAAACTTCTTCCGACAATGTCTGTAGGCAAAAGCTGTTTTTTTACAAGCGATGAAATTGTCATAAGAAATCCTTTTTGCCTCTTTGAAGTTTTGAGTGGGTAGTCAGTTTTTGTCGGTTATAATCCTGGG
>DYQZ01000084.1 GCA_020719005.1 Candidatus Omnitrophus sp. | reverse complement strand
ATATATTTATTGCACGCGCTATGCGATCTATAAAATAAGAAAGGACAGTTCTTGTTGGAACTGTCCTTTTGACTGCGATCCCTCGTCGTCTCGCCCCTGTGGGGCGGACTCCTCGGGATGACTTATTTAAAGTTGATCTGTCCGTTCTGGGTTGGGGCGAGGTTTTGGGCATTCTCGACCAGAGTAATGAATTCTGCCCGGAAACCGAACTTGTCTTCCCCTACGTTCGCACGAGCGCGCTTGAGGACTTCATCATAAGAAGCACTGCCCTTGAACTCAGAACCACGGAGCAACATCCCGAATTCAGCCACCGATGCGGCCCAGGCAAAGTCGCCCGTTGGCGCATCTTTAACTTCCGTCTTGGAAACGGGCTTGCTGATCAATTTGCTGACATCTTCCGTCGGTTCCTTATAACGGAGCTTGACGGTCAGCATCTCAGGGCTTGCAACAGTCTCAACAGGCTTTTGATATTTGAGCGCATCCACATCACCAAAGGTCTCTTTGGAATCCGCCGGGACGATCTCATAAAGAGCGGTCACGGTGTGTCCTGCGCCGATCTCACCAGCGTCTTTCTGGTCATTGTTAAAGTCTTCCTTGGCAAGCATGCGGTTCTCATAACCGATCAAGCGATACGCCTTTACCTGCCCTGGATTGAACTCGATCTGGATCTTCACGTCTTTGGCAATGGTAAAGAGCGTTGACCCAAGCTCAGTGACCAAGACTTTGCGGGCTTCTTTAAGGCTGTCGATATAGTAGTAGTTGCCGTTCCCTTTATCTGCGATGGTTTCCATCCGGGCATCTTTTAAATTATCCTGGCCAAAGCCAAGCACGGTCAGAAAAATACCGTCTTTGCGTTTCTCCTCGATCATGCGCTCCATTTCAGAGGTGCTTGAAATGCCGACATTAAAATCCCCGTCAGTCGCAAGGATAACGCGGTTGTTGCCGTCCTTGATGAACGTATCCTTGGCGAGTTGATACGCCAGAGCGATCCCTGCTCCGCCGGCCGTCGAACCGCCAGCCTGCAGTTGATCGATCGCGGCAATGATCTTCTCTTTATTATCACCGGATGTCGGCTCAAGTATCTTTCCAGCACTACCGGCATAGACCACGATCGAAACTTTATCTTCAGGGCGCAGTTGCTGGACCATCAACTTAAAGCCCTGCTGTAATAAAGGAAGCTTATTGGCATCCTGCATAGAACCGGAAGAATCGATCAAAAAGACCAGATTGCTCGGCGGAAGGTTCTTCACGTCCGGGGTCTTGCCTTTGAGACCGATCATAAAAAGCTGATGGTCTGTTTTCCACGGGCACACGGCGATCTTGGTTGTGACCGAGAATGGCTCATTGGCTTCAGGCTTTGGATAATCATACGAGAAATAATTGATCATCTCCTCGATACGTGCGGCGTCCTTAGGTGGCATTTGGTTATTGATCAAATACCGGCGGACATTGGCATAAGAGGCTGTATCCACATCGATCGAGAATGTTGAGAGCGCTTCATCCATCGTCATTTTGAAAGGATTGTCTGTGACCTTGCTGTATTCCTCGGTGTTCCCTTTAGCGTCTTGTTGATATTGATCAAAACCGCGATCCCTTTCATAAAAAGAGCCTTCCATTTTATCAATCGCACCTACCATGACCCTACTTGCCGAGCTATATTGCGTGCGATCCAGATAGTTGTCGGCCTTCTTATAGGAAACGGCCTTCCCTTTCGCCATATCCATCATAGGCAAAGAAGATTGATCGACAGATGCGGTGGTTGTCATGTAAGGTTCATACTGAAGCGAACTTGAAATATTCCCAGAGCTGTTATGGAATAAAATATTTGCGCTCTTAAGGCGTCCCTGCATCGCTCTTTGTGTATAAATATTTGTTGCGACCAATAACACGACCAGCACGCTTGCGCTGACACTGGCCGCGATCTTCCATTGATTGGCTTTCATAGGAGTCCCTTCCGGTTTGACTTTCTTAAGGATATTGCGTTCACCGTCAGGAGACAGGGGTTCCTCTTTAAGAACATGAAGCATCACGGACATTTTCTTGATCTCAGCGAGATACGCCCGGCACTCGGCACGCTCATGAAGGAGTGCTTCGGCTGTGTTGACATTCTCTGGGGGGAGAGCATCATCAGCATAAGCAGATATGAGGAGCTTCCAATCCATTTCTTGCTCGTTCATATGGTTTCCTCCTTAATAAGCGCGGCGAGCTCGATACGCAAATGCTCTCGACCGCGGAAAATAAGCACTTTCACTTTTTGTAAGGAACAATCCAGGATCTCGGCTATCTCAGCGTAATCCTTCTTTAGATATTCACGAAGGATCACCGCTTCCTTTTGTTCATCGGGTAAGGTCATGAGCGCGCGCTTCACGGCTTTGGCCATTTCTTTGTTCCTGAGCACTTCCTCTGGGGGGAGAGATGTGTCCGGGATATCCCATTCTTCAAATTCGTCTGTGTCGCTTTTCTTGAACCACAGGGATCCGACGAATTTTCTGGCCCTTAACCGTGAGAGGCAGGCGTTCCGTGCGACCGTAAAGAGCCAGGTCGTTAGCTTTGCCTTCCCCGTATCCTGGTATGCCTTGTGAAAGAGCTGGATGAAGACCTCGCTGGTGACATCTTCCGCATCTGCCCTATTTGCGATCATCCGCAGGGCGAAGTTGAAGATCTTCCCTTTGTGGCGGTGAAAGAGCGTTTCATAAGCCGCTTTGTCACCTGATCGATACCCTTGTATCAACTCTTCATCTGTTTTGTCCATGCAGGGCTTTCCTTTATGATCACTCGTAGGTGGCGCCAACGTAGGGTGATCTGATAGGGTTTCCCCTGTCTCCTACCTGTTAAACGCGCGAGTGATGGAAAAGTTACAAAATTCTTTAAGATTTTAGCACCGCACTTTAAGGAATGCTTGAATATTTCGTGAAATTTCACTTTGACAATACCCGTAAGGTCTGTTATATTTTCACCACTGTTAAACATCTTTTATAGAGGAGAACTTTATGCCACATGTTGTTTGCGAACCTTGCGTGAATTGCCGTAACACCCATTGCTGTGTTGTCTGCCCCGTGGAAGCTTTCCGCGAGGATACCAATATGCTCGTTATTGATCCTGATGTATGTATTGACTGCGGCGCGTGTGTCGGCGAATGCCCGGTACAGGCGATCTTCCCTGACGGCGACGTACCGGCCCAGTGGGTAAAATATGTAGGGCTCAATAAAGAAAAAGCGCCCAATCTTCCGATGATCAACACTAAGAAAGACCCCCTCAAGAAGTAAAAAGGGTCCTGATAATCGCAAGGGGCGCTGAAAGACCAGCGCCCCTTTTTTTTAAACATGAGAAGGAACTTATGAAGAAGAAAACAACAATACCAGCAAAGCCCATGACCGGCGCCCAGGCGCTCATCAAATGTCTTGAGGCTCATGGCGTAGAATATATTTTCGGCCTTCCCGGCGGATCAGCTATTCCTTTATTTGACGCATTATATGAATCAAAGATCAAGACTATCCTCACCCGTCATGAACAGGGCGCGACCCACATGGCTGACGGCTATGCGCGTGCGACAGGAAAAGTCGGCGTGGCTTTGGTGACATCTGGGCCTGGTGCCACGAACACGGTGACCGGGATCATGACCGCGATGATGGATTCGATCCCCATGGTCGTGTTCACAGGCCAGACCATTTCTCCCATGCTCGGAAAAGATGCGTTTCAGGAATCAGATATCGCGGGTATTACCATGCCTGTGGTCAAACACAGCTATTTAGTGAAAGATACCAATTCCCTTCCCCGTATCGTGAAAGAGGCATTCTATATCGCCTCTACTGGACGTCCGGGGCCGGTGTTGGTCGATCTTCCCAAAGATATTACAGCAGGGCCTTTTACAGGGTCACTCACACAGGAAATGGACCTTCCGGGGTATACTTTCCCGGGCAAAGGGCATAAACCTGATATCGTGAAACTGGCGAAGATGTTCAAGGCGGCAAAAAAACCGCTTCTCCTTATTGGTCATGGTGTGGTGATCGC